>JAAHIC010000943.1 GCA_010671965.1 Leptolyngbya sp. SIO4C5 | reverse complement strand
CCTCAGGGGTTCGGCAGATGAACAATTGATTCTTAGTCAGAAGTTGCCTCCTGGGCCATCGATCAGCTCTGTATTCCAGCCTGATAGGGTTTCTCAGGCAAGGCGCAATCTCAAGATATTTAATTGGATCAGCCGCGTTGTCGCGATCGCACTCCTGGCCTGGTTAGGCATGACCGAACTCTACGGCAGCAACCCGACCTTTGGAGCCGAACCCCTGAGGGACTACTTGGCTCTGCTAGCCTGGGGATTTGGCGCTGAGCTGACCCGCGAATCGGTCGTGAGTGCAACCCAGAATTTAGGTTTGCCGTTGACCAAGTAAAATTATGGAGAACTTCCTGGTTCAAAGCTCGTAAGGTGTGAAATCCTTCTCGTAGAGGGCGTATCTATGGGTATTCCCGTTCCCTGGGAGTGAAAGGCTATATCGTCAGGTCATCGTCATAGGCTCATGCCAATTCGTAAGCGTTGGGCGTTTCTTGTTGGAATCAACCGTTACACAGATTACGGTACCCTCAGCTATTGCGTGGATGACGTTCTAGCCCTGGAGAAGCTTCTTAAGGCTTTAGATTACACGGTGGTTTCGCTACATGACCGCCTGGACCAGGAAGATCGAGATGGCAATCCTAACCCTCGTTATCCCACCGAGAACAATATCCGTGCCGAGCTGAAGAACCTTTGTGCAGCTATCAAGGACGGCGAAAACCAGGGCCAGGATGATTTACTGCTGACTTATTTTGCCTGCCACGGCACTCGCCAACCTGATGACCAGCCGCGACTCGTTGCCAGAGATACTCGTAAATCTCTTGTGCAAACTGGAGCAATATCCATTGAGGAAATCGAGCAGGCGATGAATGCCAGTGGGGCAGGCTGCAAGATTCTCATGCTTGATGCCTGTCATATCGGATTAGGCAAGACTGGCACCCGTGCCCCAGAAGATCCTGAACTGCTGAGAAAGATTCATGACTTGGCTAAAGGCTACGCGCTGATTACCGCCAGCACCGACCAGCAGGACGCCCATGAGTGGGATGGCGCGTGTCACGGGGTTTTTAGTTTTTATGTGCTTTCCGGATTGAGTGGCAAAGCCGACCTTCACGATAAAGATTACGTTACTGTGGGCGACCTCTCAGGATATGTCCTAAGTAAGCTGCAAGACTGGCGCGTAGAGCAAGGCATTGACCAGGTGCCCCAAGGAAGAGTAGAAGGCAACCTTGGTGACTTTATTTTGATCGACCAATATCGCCGACTGCAGCAATCCTTCTTACCAGAAGCATCCCTCAATGAAGCACTGTCCCCTGGTCAGGGTCTGCAAAGCCGTGGTCGATCGCCAAATCAGGTGATTGAATGCCTCTGGTCATTGAATTGTGAGCCTCAGTGCCAAACGTTTAAGACCAACACGTCGAGGACGAGACGGGCTGCTGCTTTTGTCGTTCAGGCTAAGGACTCCCGTATTCAGCACTGGCTGGTCAAACGTCTGGTGAACCAAATCCCTAATGTTGCTAATGCCAGGGTATTTCCCATTACTGTGCCCACTCATCCCATGTGGAAAAATCGGGATTTTGAGGAGTTGTGGCAAGACCTGGCTCGTAAGCTGCATTGTGCTGGTGAAAAAGCCGCCGTTATTGCAGCGCTGGTTGAGGTGTACCGCACCCAGCCTATTATTATGGCCATGTATGGTTGGTCAGCCATGTCGAGGTCTCAAGCTTTACAAAAACAAGTGTTAGACGAACTCTGGCATCGCACGTGCCGATCGACGACGTAAGCAAGAATATAACCGAAGACCGGATCTTTGAGGTAACCCGGCTGATCGACCACACGCTGCGCCGCGCCGGTGTTGCTTCTCCACGGATCGCTATGGCGTCGCTCAAT
>JAAHIC010000942.1 GCA_010671965.1 Leptolyngbya sp. SIO4C5 | reverse complement strand
ATTGCTGCCTGATTAGAGGCTATCCGGGCAGTCTGATGTCGTTTTATCAGCGGATTGGCCGGATAGCCTCTAATCAGGCAGCAATCAAGCTCCGGTAGATCAATGCCTGCTTCTAGCGCCGAAGTCGTCAAAATCACCCGTACCGCACCGCTGCGCAACTGGGCAATAATTCGCTGTCGCTGACTCGCCCCCAAAGAGCCATAAAAAGCTGCTACCTGTGGTACCAGCGCTTCTAGACCTTGCCGACTAAATTCCTTTTGAATGAGCGATTTAAGATTTTTAACTGCGGCTCTAGAGTTGCAAAAAACCAGACCGCTCAGCCCCTGCTGCAGCCAGCTTAAAATAATTCGGCTGCTATCAGCGCTAGCCCCGCTGCTAGGCTCTAGGCAGATTAGGGTGCGGCCAGCCGTACCGGCCCCGCTCTGCTGGATGACCTGTAGCCGTTCAGGGACTGCTTCGCGCCCGGAGAAGCGGAGTGCGATTTCTGCTGGGTTACCGATGGTTGCAGAGGCAAAAATAAACTGGAGTTGTTCGCTGTGGCCCCCGGCGCTGTCTACAGCCAGTCGCAGCCGCCGCATCAGATTGGCGAAATGAGCGCCAAAAGCACCAATGTAGGTGTGGGCTTCATCCACCACTACCCATTTCAACCGGCGCAAATACTCTCGCCAGGATTCTCCCTCTGCCGTCAGCTTGCCTTTGTAGAGCTGGTAGTGCAGCAAATCGGGGCTGACGGCTAAAATCTGAGGCGGCTGGGGTAAAAAGAGTTGCTGCCGCTCCGTCCGGGGCGTGTCGCCTGTCATCACCCCTAGCTTAGGGCGGCGGGATGGGGGCAGGGCTGCGATCAGCCGCTGCAGCTTGCCGACTTGATCCAGAGCCAGTGCCTTGAGGGGAAAGAGAAACAAAGCCGAGAGCGCCTGTTCTTCAAGACAGGAGGCCAAAATAGCGGGCGTGTAGCACAGGGTTTTTCCCGAAGCGGTTGGGGTGGCTAAGCATAGGTCTTTGCCCGCTCTGAGGGACTGCAGCGCCTCTATTTGATGGCTGTACAGCTCAGTCACGCCTGTTTGCGCCAAAGCCTGATGCAGCTCGGCAGGTAAATCAGGGGGTAGCGGCGAACGATTGCCGGGAACAGCAGGCGTGACTTCGATCGCGGTGAGTGAGTCCTGGCAGGTCTGGGCGATCGCCCGGAAGGCAGCCTGGGGAATGGCCTCGATAGCCTCTGCGTCAACAGCAGGCGAGCGATCGCGGTCGGTCGGCGGTCGGATCAGGCCAGTAGCGATCGCAGCGACCCAGTCAGCTACCTCTAGCGGCTCTGACTGCTGTGGAACCTTAATCAACAGCCGCTGCCCCAAAATGGCGGTAACCGTTCCCCAGCCATAAGCAGGCAAATAGAGGCGAGCATTCTTAACCAGCCAGTTGGGGGGAGAATCCTGCAGGCGAGCAGCCTGGATTAGCTGGGCATAGTCGGGCGGCTGATTAATCACCAAAAAAGGGGGGCCTACGGCAGCGATGACGCTCTCCTAGAATAGCGCTCAGCTAGCTCAGGCGACCTTACCAAACTCCTGTTTGAGCGCCTCATCGTTATCGTCAGCAATCGTAGCCACAATGGTCATAATGCGGGAAATTTCGGCTGCCGAAATATCTTCCAAAATCCGGCTGGCTAAAACCACAACGTCGCTGCCCAAAATGCCGAAGCAAGATTCAAAAGTCTCACCGCAGTTCATTTCCAGCAGGCGGCGCATCAGCTTGGCTTCTTGCTCGACTGGCAGCTTTAAAACGGGGGACCAGACAGTCAGCACGTCATCGTCAGCCGTTCCAGATAGCTGCACGTAGACTTCGACGGTGCCATAGCAAAATTTCCCGCAT
>JAAHIC010000941.1 GCA_010671965.1 Leptolyngbya sp. SIO4C5 | reverse complement strand
TAAGAAAACCTGCAGAATCTGCAGGTTTTCTTCGCCGGGAACGCCGAAAATGTATTCTACGCCTTCATTTTCCAGGCAGCGAACTAGCAATTCAGCGGTGTTGAGTTCAGTCATGGGAGTTGTGGCAGAGATGGTGAAGGTGAATAGGGCTAGGGGCGGGTTTTAAGCGAAATGAAACAGACAGGAAAAAGGATTAATGGGTCAAAGGTAGGGGCGGGTTTTGGGCGAAATGAAATAGGCAAGAAGATTAATCGGCTAAACCCGCCTGTACGGAAGAAAATTTGGGTGATATGAGGCGGGTAAGCAGGAAATTAATCGGCCCAATTTGCCCCTACGGAGGAGAATTCATTCCAGAACAAGCGAGATTATTTCACCCAAACCGTTTTGATATTGACAAACTCGTGGATGCCCTGACGTCCTAGCTCCCGGCCATAGCCCGATCGCTTGATGCCGCCAAACGGCAGACGCGGATCAGACTTGACTAAGCCATTGATAAATACCGCGCCCGCTTCCAGGTCGTTAATCAGACGATCGCGCTCTTTTTCATCACTCGTCCAGGCGCTCGCACCTAGCCCCAGCGGCGTCGAATTCGCCAGGGCGATCGCCCCCTCCATATCATCTACCTGAAAGATCAGCGCCACCGGGCCAAAGAATTCTTCTTGATCAGCCGGAGTCCCCGCCGGAATCTGGCTAAGCACAGTTGCCGGATAAAAGTTGCCTTTTCTCAGTGCTGCTGGCAGTTGGTTGTGCAGGGCTGAAACATTGCCGCCTACTAGCGCCTGCGCCCCCGCCTGAAGACAAGCCTGCACCTGCTGGTCAATGTCATGCAGAATGGCCGGAGTTGCCAGCGGTCCTAAATCGGTATCGGCCTCTAGCGGATCGCCTACCTTGAGCGCCCGAAATTTCTCCACCAGCTTACTTTCAAACTCAGCCGCGATCGCCCGGTGCAGAATAAACCGCTTGGCCGCAATGCAGGACTGACCGTTATTGAGCATCCGAGCCGTTACTGCCGTTGCCACCGCTGCGTCAATATCGGCGCTGGGCAGCACAATAAACGGATCGCTGCCCCCCAGTTCTAGCACCGTCTTTTTAATCTGATTTCCAGCCGCCGCCGCCAGGCTAGCTCCAGCCGCCTCACTCCCAGTCAGCGTCGCCGCCCTGACCCGCTCATCTTTGACCACCGCTTCAACCTGATCGGCTCCAATCAGCAGGGTTTGAAATACGCCTTCTGGGAATCCGGCCTGTTTGAAAACAGTTTCGATCGCTAGGGCACACTGAGGCACGTTTGAGGCGTGTTTCAGCAGACCTACGTTGCCTGCCATCAGGGCCGGAGCGGCAAAGCGGAACACCTGCCAGAAGGGGAAGTTCCAGGGCATCACCGCCAGAATAATCCCCAGCGGTAAATAGCGCACATAGC
Source organism: Leptolyngbya sp. SIO4C5 (assembly GCA_010671965.1). Classification (GTDB taxonomy): domain Bacteria; phylum Cyanobacteriota; class Cyanobacteriia; order Phormidesmidales; family Phormidesmidaceae; genus Sphaerothrix; species Sphaerothrix gracilis. The sequence continues at coordinate 449 of JAAHIC010000941.1, read as the reverse complement.
TCTGACTGGCATCGGTTTTGGCCGGCTCATCGGCTAAGAAAGCCGCCGCATTTTCAGCATAGTAGCGGCAGACCCAGGCGCATTTTTTCACCTCTGCGATCGCTGACTGCAGCGGTTTGCCCATCTCTAGCGTCATGAGCTGACCAAAGTTGTCCTGGTTTTGCTCTAGCACCGTAGCCGCAGCCTGGAGCCACTGCGATCGCTGCTCTAATGAAGTGTGCCGATAGTCTGCAAACGTCTGCTGAGCAAAAGCTATTTTTGAGTCGATTTCGGCGGCTGTCAGCGCGTCAAAAACCTGTAATTTTTCACCAGTGGTCGGGTTAATACTGGCAATACCCATATCTGACCTCCTTCCTTCGACTGCTTTGGGGCAGCTTGTCAAAAGCGCTACGTCACTGACTGTCGGCTGTCGCTGAACTAAAGTGAATCGGCTTGGCCACCGCAGTGAG
>JAAHIC010000940.1 GCA_010671965.1 Leptolyngbya sp. SIO4C5 | reverse complement strand
TGGTGCTTTCGGTTTGGGCCTTGGCCCGCGCATGAGAGCACCTGAGCCAGAAGTCGTAGAAGAACCCGTGGCTGAAGCGGAAACAGGGACGGCTGAAGCGGCTGAGGCACCACCTACGGACGAAACTCCTGCTGTAGAAGCGCCTGCCGAGGAAAGCTAGGGCTAGCTTAGAGCGGGCGATCGCGATTGCTGATGACAGCTTTGATGCAGCAGAATCTGCTTGAAGAGCGGAAAGGGGATGCGATCGCATCCCCTCTTTCTTGCCCTCAAGCCAGCGACAGGGCCAGGTGAGAATCACCAATATGGCAGTGATAAGAGCCGCAAAACTTGTTGAACTAATGTTGAACCTAATAACGCTCGCAAACCTTGTGGCTAAGCGAGTGATTTCACCATAAACACGCTGTTGGGGTCATCAATGTAGTCAGCAAAAGGGCCTCGGTACTCAAACCCATAGCGGACGTATAGAGCTTGGGCCGGAGCAAATGCGGCCATAGTTCCCGTTTCCAGGTAGAGGCACTTGTAAGCCCGCTGTTGAGCTACTTCGATGATGTGTTCCAGAATCTTCGAGGCAACTCCCTGACGACGGTGAGCCTTGGCAGTCCGCATAGACTTGACTTCGCCACTGCTAACATCCAGCTCCTTCAAAGCGCCGCAGCCTAAAAGCTCATCTTTTTCCCAGGCTGTCCAGAAGCTGATGTCAGGCGATCGCAGCGCTTCTAAATCAAGTGCATGGACGCTTTCAGGTGGGCTAATCTGATACATGTTTTCCAAATGTTCCTGCAGCAAATCGGCAATTTCTGGGCCAGTGAGGTCATCTGCACGAATTTTCACTTGGTTAGTTCCCCCATTAAGATTGGCGGTAACAGTCAAGGTCACTACCGGCTTAATTTACAGTATCTCTTTGCTGCTATCTGCAAATGTTGAGCATTTCTTGGGTTCACTGGCTGGTTGTTTTGAGCGCCTTTATCAGTATTGCTGGGGCTTCTGCCTACATTCGCGATACGCTGCTGGGCAAAACCAAGCCCAATCGGGTTTCGTGGTCGCTATGGGCGATCGCGCCCCTGATAGGAACGGCAGCGGCTGTGACCGCCGGAGCTGACCTGTGGGCAATTGTGCGGGTCTTTTTAGCAGGTTTAATCCCGCTGCTGATACTTCTAGCGTCGTTTGTCAATGCTCGCAGCTATTGGCGACTCAACCCATTTGACCTATCATGTGGAGCTTTGTCGCTAGCGGCTCTGATGGTGTGGGGACTGGCCGATTCGCCCCGACTGGCTATTCTACTAGCAGCCACTGGCGATGGCTTTGCCGCCCTGCCAACTTTGCATAAAGCCTGGAAATTTCCCGAAACTGAATCAGCTTCAGTCTACATCGCCAGCTTTGTCAGCTCTCTACTGGTGATGCCTTCAATTCCGGTTTGGAATATTGAAAATGCTGCTTTCCCCGTCTATTTACTCGCCATTAGCGCCCTCATGCTAACCGCCCTTTACCGCCGCCGCCTAGGCTGGCAGAGCCGATGATCACTCTAGATGCGCTCGATCACCTAGCGGAATGACACCGCTAAAATTGGCGCTTTTGTAGGTTGGTGTCGAACAGAGCAAAACCCAACAGCTGATTGAGCGCCAACGGCGCAGCTTGATGGCGGCTCTAGCGGGTGGCGTGCCAGCCATAAAGCTAAGCCAGGTATACCCCTAGCTATAAGCCCAATCTGCTAGGAAGCATTGGGATTTTGAGGATTGACCTCAGTAGGGTCAGGCGCGTTGGCCGAAGGCAGATCTCCTTGAGCACCACGGTGGTGATCTCGGCGATGGACATCGGTTCGCCAGCCGTCCCTACATCACGCAGAAAAACCTCGTCGACGGTCACCTC
>JAAHIC010000094.1 GCA_010671965.1 Leptolyngbya sp. SIO4C5 | reverse complement strand
AGCATAGCGTAGGCAAATTTTACGTCACCATCGTTGATATACGGAGAAATCGAAACTCTGCATCCTCTATAAACTGAGCTTTCTCTAAAGTGATTAACCCCAAGTCCACAGTCTTGCTTTAACAAAATTCTGCCCTCTAGAGATGCAGTCCAGGCTACAGTTTCCGTCTTCTGATTGAAGATTTTAGCCAGTGCTTTAGGTTTACTGAGTAAGAAAGCAAATTTAGCATTTATTTAGTTTTAGAGGCTAGTCAGTATGAAAGTTTTGGTGGCAGGGGCAACAGGGGAAACGGGCAGACGCATTGTGCAAACGCTGAGCGATCGCCAGATTGCCGTCAAAGCCTTAGTGCGTGACTCAGATAAAGCCAAGCGAATTCTACCCACCGGCGTTGAAGTGGCGGTAGGAGACGTGCTGGAACCAGCGACATTACGTCCGGCTCTGCAGGACTGCACCGCCGTGATTTGTGCGACGGGAGCCAGCCCCAGCTTAGATCCTACTGGGCCTTACAAGGTGGACTACGAGGGGACTAAAAACCTAGTTGACGCTGCCACGGCTCAGAATATAGACCGCTTTGTAATTGTCTCTTCCCTCTGCGTGTCAAAGTTCTTCCACCCGCTCAACCTGTTCTGGCTGATTCTGTACTGGAAGAAGCAGGCTGAAGACTACATCCAACAAAGTGGATTAACCTACACTATTGTGCGACCCGGCGGGCTGCGCAATGAAAACGATCAGCGACCTTTGGTGATGGAAGGAGCAGATACTTTATCTGACGGCAATATTCCCCGACAAAAGGTGGCTGAAGTCTGCGTAGAGGCTCTATTTCAGCCGGAAGCCAATAATAAAATTGTTGAGATTGTGGCTGAGGAAAAAGCAGAACCGCGATCGCTTGATAGCCTGTTTGCCAGCGTGGCCTGAGTTGGTGAATGCCGCAAAATAGCTCAACTTTTAGCTCAGTCTCATCCTGGCCTCAGTCAGTTTCGCTTAAATGGAGTTAGAGACCGGATCATGATGCTGCGATCGCGGCTCAATTTTTCTGGCTCACTAGGTTCCCTCTAGATTCAAGGAGGTAGCTGTAATGCGTAAACGGAGATTTTGGCTAGCTGGTTTGGCTATTGGAACATTTCTAGGACTCTCAGCCCCGGCGATTGCCCAGCAGGGAGGTGCCGCCTCGCTGCAAACTACGGGCCGCTCTACCGGAGACCTATCCGAAGCACTGGGAGAAACCCTCTCCGTCTGGGATGCGGACACGCTAGAAGATGCTTCTGAGCGCCTACAGATTAATACCGGCCTAACCGAGCAGCGAGACAGCCTCACAATCGTCAACATCTCGGAAGACGGTAAGGTTCAGGTGGTCGGCGAAGATGCGAGTGAGAGTGATAGCCAATAGGTTTAGAAGAACCAACCGTAGCTGTGGAGTCCCTTGCCTAAAATGTTGACGCCCAAATAGCAAATCCAAACTACGGCAAAGCCGGAGGCGGCTAAAATGGCGGGGCGTCTTCCCTGCCAGCCTTTAGTGATACGAGCGTGCAGATAGGCAGCAAAGACCAGCCAGGTAATTAGCGCCCAGGTTTCTTTCGGATCCCAGCTCCAGTAGGATCCCCAAGCTTCGTTGGCCCACACGGCCCCGGCAATAATGCCGATAGTCAGCAGCGGAAAGCCTAAGCCGATAATGCGGTAGCTAATGTTGTCGAGGGTGTCAGCCAGAGTCAGGCGCTGGGGTGACAAGGGTTGGTCGGTTTCTGTATCTGTCTTGGGCCTGTCTAGAACGGCAGTAGATCCTCCCGCCGCCTCTAGCGTCAGGGCCTGATTCGCCGGAACGTTTTCAGCCGTGACTTCACCAGCTCGCTTGAGCTGATACCGCCCTTGGCGAAAACCACCTGTGCCGACAGAACTGCCTTTGAGGGTTACAGGCTGGCCTCGCGTCACAATCAGAAAGGCCACCGCCAACAAGGAACCTACTAGCAAAGCCGCGTAGCTCAGCAACATGACGCTGACGTGCATCATGAGCCAGTTGGACTTCAGGGCTGGCACTAGAGGTTCAGATACTTGCATATGCCCAGGCAGAGTGATAGCTGCAAAGGCCGTAATTGCCATTGCCACCGGAGCGGTGATAGCTCCCACTAGGCGACTGCCGCTCATGCTCTCTGCCACTAGATGCATCGCCGTAATGCCCCAGGCTAAGAAAAAGAGAGATTCGTACAGGTTGCTAAGGGGGAAGTAACCGGCCTCAATCCAGCGAGCCGTGAGCAAAGCAGCAATACAGAGATTGGCGACGGCCATTCCTAAGCGGCCTGTCGTGGCCAAAAAAGGAACGCCGGGAAAAGCCACTCCGCTCCAGTAAATCAGCATTGTGACAAAGAGAATAGCGAAAGCCGCGTTATCTAGCCAGCCTTGCAAAGTCACCAGATCCATGAGCACTTGGTTGAATTTCAGTATGTCTATTATGCTACCGATGGCTCCAAGACAGCAGCGAGTTTTCTTTATTCTTCAGCTTCGGTGGGGGTAGATGCTTCGGTTTGGGGAGAACTGGGCACCGCATCAGGAGTCTTAGGTAAATTTCCCGGACGCTTACCCTTCGCTAATTTGACATAAACATCGTAAAGAATGCTGCGCTCATCTGCGATCGCCGTGGTGACTCCAATCGTTTGGATGGCTTCTAATACTGACGGCTGTTGGCTCTCGCTCAGGTCGGGTAGCATGTCTTTTTGTAGGCGCTTTATTTGCCGCAAATCAACGAAAAAGTGACCGTTATTGGCGCTGAGATCAGCCGTGATCACGTTCTGAAACTGAGCGGTTTCGGCCAGGCTCTTGGCTTGACTAGCAACGGCCTCAGTCGCATTGGCTCCCATGCTCAAAAATACGGTGTTGCCCTCCAGCCAGCCGTGAGCAAACGTGGTTGACTGGAGAGCAGAAGTCCAGCGGGTAATCGACTGCCCCTCGGTTTTGTCTGCCTCTACCTGAAACCGATAGCGATCGGCTACCACCTGATCAAGCTGGGCCAAGGTGGCTTCAGCCGCAGTGCGATCGCTCGCTTCCACTAAAAAAACAAAGTCAACGGGGAGACTGCCTGATTGCTCACTTGACGGGGCGGGCAGTGCTGCCAGCGCAAACTCCCCTGCCATCCACGGCATCAAATCAGCATCGACATCCAAGCCCAGCGTGGTTTTGATCCCCACCCTCAAGTTATTGGGATCAAACGGTAGGAGCGCGCCAGCGGTAGCGCCTTCGCTGTAGTCTTGCCAGAACTGCTGCAGGTTGCCGCCTGAGGCCATAACGGCTGTTTCAGCGGGGAGGCGTCGAGGCATCTCTGCGGCTTCGTTACTGACGGTGTAGGTGCGATCGCTGCCAGCAGCTAGCCAGCTCAGGCTGCTGATGCGTAAGCCATCGGCGGCAACTTCTACCGTGCCGACTAAGCCTTGGCTGTCCTGAAAGAGCTGCAGGCTGCCGGGGGGAATTGGGGGCTGAGCGCTGGTGGCGACTGATTCGCTCAATACGGGCAAATTGACGTAAAACTTGGCAAACGCCTGAGCGTTGACGACCTGAGCAAAAGAGCGAGCATACTGGGGTAAATCAGCCATTGACTCACCGCCTTTAAACGTGTCAATAGCGGTTTCAGCCGCCGCTGCCGTTGTGGTAATCGCAATAAACTGAGCATCTAAAACAGCCGCCCACAGGCGATCGCCCTGCTCGCCTTCAAACTCCAGCACCTTGACGCCGCGATATTCGCTGGTGGCGATCGCCTCAGTTTCAGCCGTCGTTGGCGTTGATGCGGTAGCTGACTCAGCCGTTTCAGGCGTAGAGGCCGCCGTTTCTGCTGGTGATTCTGAAGTGCCTAACAGGGCCTGGGCCTCCAGCGGGTCGGCAATAGGGAGGACAGCGATCAGGGGCTGCTGTAGGTCTAGGCTGTTGGCCGGCGGCAGACTTTCAGTGGCATCCACTTCTGACGGCGGCAGGAGGGCAAAGGTGATTTCATCGGCGACCCAGGGGGCTATATCGCGCTGAAACGAATAGCCCTGGGTGGTCAAGAGGCGATCGCGCCAGCGCGCTAAGGTCTGGTCGAATTGGGCCTGCGTTTCAGGGGTGCCTAACTGGCGTAGCCGCTGCCACTGCCGCTCATCGGTGCTAACGCTGACTACCAGGGATGCCTCATCAGGAATCACCTCAATGCCGGCGGGCAAGTCTGCTGACAGTCCTAAACGGCGAGATAAAAACCAGTAAGCTCCAGCACCGCCGCCAATCAGCAAAAGTGCCGTTCCAATCGTTAGCAGCAGAGGTGGCTTTTTCATCACAGCGGCTCAAACAAATCGCTTTGCCAATCTAGCAAACTGCCGCAAACATTTGCTGCTACAACTAAATAAAAAAGCTATGGCAACGCAGCAAGGGCCTTCCCCCACGGCCAAGCACCCAATCACCGGGCAGTCGCGGCTGGTTTACCTGAAGAACATTATTACCAATCCTAATATTCTGGTTGGTGACTATACCTATTACGACGATCCTGTTGATCCAGAAGGCTTTGAGCGCCACGTGCTCTACCACTTTGACTTTATTGGCGACAGGCTGATTATTGGCAAATTTTGCGCGATCGCCTCAGGGGTCACCTTCATCATGAATGGGGGCAATCACCGCACCGATTGGTTCACCAACTATCCTTTTCCGGTTTTTGGCAATGGCTGGGAGGAAGCTATGCCGGAAACCTGGCCCGACAAAGGCGATACGGTGATCGGCCACGATGTCTGGCTGGGCTACGGGGCGACTCTGATGCCGGGGGTACATGTAGGTGACGGCGCGATTGTGGCGGCTAAGGCAGTGGTGACGCGGGATGTTGAGCCATATACGATTGTGGGGGGCAATCCGGCAAGTCTGATTCGCCCCCGATTTGAACCCAACGTGGTGGCGGCCCTGCTAGAAATGCAGTGGTGGCACTGGGAGATTGAGAAGATTACCCGCCATGTCAAGGCTATTTGCGGTGGAGATCTGGCGGCGCTGCGGCAAGCGCTCTAGAGTTTGGCAAATTTACGATATGAAACATGAGGCTGACCAGCAGAGCGCTATGCTAAGCCTGAATAGGATCACGACTTTTTATAAATCTGCTGACATACTGCTTAGAGAGCATGACCCTACAGACGGTTCAGCCCAATAACAAGAAACTTTGGCTAGCGGCGATTAAGCCCCCCATGTATAGCGTTGCCGTGATGCCTATCTGTGTTGGCACGGCAGTGGCTTTCTTTGAAACCCGGATATTTCATCCAGGTATCTTCACTATTTTTTTGCTTGCCGCCATCCTGATTTTGGCCTGGGAAAATCTCAGCAACGACGTGTTTGACTCAGACACCGGCATTGACGTTAACAAAGCTCATTCGGTGGTGAATTTGACCCATAGCCGCTCGCTGGTGTTCTGGCTGAGCAATCTTGTCTTGGCGCTGGGAATATGCGGCATCTTAGCGATCGCCCTGTGGCAGCGAGATTTTACGGTGCTGGGGCTGATTCTGCTCTGCTGCCTGCTGGGCTATGTCTATCAGGGGCCGCCTTTTCGCTGGGGCTATCAGGGGCTAGGAGAAATTCTCTGCTTCTTCAGCTTTGGGCCGCTGGGCGTGGGCGCGGCCTATTACAGTCAGGCCCAAACCTGGTCGGTGACGGGGCTAGCCGCTTCGGTGATTATCGGCATTACTACATCGCTGGTGCTGTTTTGCTCTCACTTTCATCAGGTAGACGATGATTTGGCGGCGGGTAAGCGATCGCCCATTGTCCGCATGGGTACCTGGCGCGGGGCGCTGCTGCTGCCCTGGATCGGCGGCAGCGTGTTTGCTATTGCGATCGCTTTTGTAGGGCTGGGCTTTTTCCCAGCGTGGACGCTGCTGGTGCTGGCCAGCCTGCTGCCGGTAGTACGGCTGTGTCAGCATGTGCGCCGCTACCATAATCAGCCGACACGAGTCCATGACGCCAAGTTTGTAGCGATCGCCTTTCACTTCTGGAGCGGCCTGCTGCTCTGCCTGGGCTTTCTGATTCCCCATGCTCTACCGCTGTGAGTTTCGCCCTTACCGCCGTCCTTTTCGTCAACCGCTGCAGACCCGGCATGGCGCCTGGACACTGCGAGAGGGGATCATTCTGCGGCTGTGGGATGAAGCGGGCCAGGTGAGCTATGGCGAGATTGCGCCGCTGCCCTGGTTTGGCACTGAAACGCTGGCCCAGTCATTAGACTTTTGCCGTCAGCAGTCAGCGGCGACGGCGGCGGCGATCGCCCAGATACCCCACACACTACCTGCCTGTCAGTTTGGCTTTGGTGCAGCAGCGGCTCAGCTAGGGCAAAAGCCACAGGCTGAATTTACGGCGCAGACTATTTGTGGTTTGCTGCCGACTGGCGCTGAGGCGCAGGCCGCGTGGCAATCGCTCTGGCAGAGCGGCCACCGCACCTTCAAGTGGAAGATTGGCGTGGCCGAGATGGTTGAGGAACTGAGTGAGGTCGAAACGCTAGCCGAGAAATTGCCCCCGGCAGCTAAGCTGCGACTGGATGCTAACGGCGGCCTGACGTTTGAGCAGGCACAGACCTGGCTACAGACCTGCGATCGCCTGCAGATTGAATTTTTAGAACAGCCCCTACCGCCTGATCGACTTCAAGAAATGCGGCAGCTCAGCGATCGCTATCAGACCCCTATTGCCTTAGACGAGTCGGTTGCTACGCTGAAAGATCTCAAATACTGCTATGACCAGGGCTGGCCGGGATTATTTGTGGTGAAAGCGGCGATCGCGGGTCTGCCGGAGTTACTCTACCAGTTTTGTCAAAGCTGCCGCGATCGCCTAATTTTTTCCTCAGTGTTTGAAACCCCCGTTGCCCGGCAGGCTGTTTTAGCCTTAGTCACTCAGCTTTATCCAGAAGCAAGTTCTCTGCCCTATGCCTTGGGCTTTGGCACCCAGCAGTGGTTTGCCGACCCGTTTGATTCCGACTTTGAGCAGCTATGGCAGAGTTTGTGAGTGCGGCAGCTCTGCTCCAGCAGCGCTGGGGCGATGACTGGCTGATTGGGGCTGATAGCCAGCGGTTCTGGCAGGCGGTTGAGGCGCGATCGCAGCAGGTCACTCAGCTCCGGCAGCCGCAAATTCTCTTAGCAGAAGCCGATCCCGTTCTCTTTTTGGCTGGTTTCATGGCGGCATGTCGCTGTGAAGCCACCTTATTTTTAGCCAATCCCGACTGGCAAGCCCAAGAGTGGCAGCAGGTAGCCCAGCAGGTTGGGCCTGTTCAGGTCTGGGGGCGATCGCCTATTGCCGCAGCCCAGCAGCCGTCCTTGCCAATGACTCAAATAGGCTTCAGGGTTTGTATTCCCACGGGCGGTTCTTCTGGGCGAATTAAGTTTGCTGTCCACACCTGGGAAACCCTATGGCAAGCGGTTCAGGGCTTTCAGCAGCACTTTCAGATTGCCACAGTGAGCACCTACTGCACGCTGCCTCTTTATCATGTCAGCGGCCTAATGCAGGCGCTCAGGTCTTTCATTTCAGGAGGGCGGCTGGTAGTTCAGCCTTTTAAGTCGCTAGAGCAGGGCAACCGACTGCTGACAAATCCGGATGACTGCTTTATTTCCCTGGTGCCTACGCAGCTTCAGCGCTTGCTGAATACAGGTGAGGTTGTGGCCGACTGGCTAAGACGCTTTCAGGCCGTTTTGCTGGGGGGCGCTCCCGCTTGGCCGCAGCTCCTAGCGCAGACACGGCAGCAGCAAATTCCGCTGGCCTTGACCTATGGCATGACTGAAACAGCGGCTCAAATTGCCACCCTGCTGCCAGCAGAATTTTTTGCAGGTAACACCAGTAGCGGTAGACTACTGCCCCACGCCCGGATAGAGATTTTAGGAAAGACTGGCAGTTCTCTACCTGCTGGACAAGTAGGACAGATAGCGATCCAGGCGCGATCGCTCCATTTGGGCTACTATCCCCATTTCTCAAGCTCCAATTCTCAGCCAGAGAGTCTCTCTTTTCGACCCGACGATTTAGGATTTTTGGATGCGGCAGGCTATCTGCATATCGTCGGGCGCCACAGCGACAAAATTATCAGCGGCGGCGAAAAGGTGTTTCCGGCAGAGGTCGAGGCAACTATCCGAGCGACCGGCTTGGTGCAGGATTTATGCGTGATCGGTCTAGCCGATCCGGATTGGGGACAGGCGGTGACAGCGGTTTATGTGCCGACTCAGGCCAGTGTTTCAGCGGCGGAGATCAAGCGGGCGATCGCCTCCCAGCTCACTGCTTACAAGCATCCCAAACGCTGGATTGCGGTAAGCCGGCTTCCCCGCAGCGCCCAGGGCAAGCTCAACCGTCAGGAAGTTATTAGCATAGCCCAGCGGTGATAATCATCTATTGGCCTTGCAGGGGGGCTAGTCAGCGCAGCTAAGTTTCTATGACTGATTGAAGATGATTTCCCTGCCTAGATATGATCAAATGTAGGCGATCGCAATTGTTTTCTGGGTTAGAACCTCAGCGTCGTCCACCCGGGGTTAAAACCATTTAGATCAGAGCTTTTGTTCTCCGTAAGGTGAGCTGGAGCTAACAGTAAATTGGGAGAAAATCGATGGCTGACAACCTAGCGCAGCAAAAATGTAGTGCTTGCACAGGCGATTCTCCGCCCGTCACCGAAGCGGAAATTCAGCAGCTCAAGCCGCAGATTCCAGACTGGCAAATTCAGGAGCAGGCTGGCGAAAAGCGGCTTTCACGGGCATATAAATTCTCCGACTTCAAGCAGGCGCTGGCCTTTACCCAGCGGGTAGGCGAAGCTGCTGAAGCACAAGGACATCACCCCACTCTCCTGACCGAGTGGGGCAAAGTAACGGTGACGTGGTGGACTCACGCTATTAACGGCTTGCACAAAAATGACTTTGTAATGGCGGCGAAGACTGACGAAATTGCGGCTCAGATGTCTTAAAAAGCTAAGGCTCGCGATCGCGCACCATAAACTCAACCTGCGGCGTCAACGGATCTTTCACCAATCCCACGCCGCGAAAGCTCCAGCGATCCATGACCTGAGTGAGCTGCGTTCCCGAAACTGGCTCTAGGGCAAAGCGCTCAGCTATATCCTCTGCATGAGTGTTGAGATAGCTCATAGCTTCATAATCTGCTTGAAACAGGAGGAGAAAGCTGCCAGTTGACGCTTCGTCCGTACGCGGTCGCGCGGCTAGGTAGCGGCCATCTATATTGGAGCGCAGCAGGTAATAGCTCTTAGAAAACATAGTCGATATACAATCAGGGGCTTTAGCAGCTTGGGGCGATCGCTCAGTTCATCTCCGTTAGCTTGATTCTGGGGTCAACGAATGTTAAGGCCAAATCCGCCAGCAGGTTACCGACAATCAGCATCACTGCGCCCATCATTAAGCTAGCCATTACCAGGTACAAATCCTGAGCCTGCACCGCCTGCAGAATTAGTCGCCCTAGCCCCGGCCAGTTGAAGTAATTTTCCGTAATAAAGGCACCCCCTAGGAGGGCCGCAAACTCAAAGCCTAAAAGCGTAATCAGCGGATTCACCGCGTTCCGCAGCGCATGAACATAAATTACCCGGTTCTCCGGTAAGCCCTTAGCTCTGGCTGTTTGAATATAGTCTTGCCGCAGCACGTCTAGAAGCTGCCCGCGCATGATTCGCTGCAGACCCGCAAAGCTGGTAATGCTGAGAGCCAGGGTCGGTAAAATTAAATGCCAGCCCACATCTAGCACTTTACCCAGCCAGGTTAAATCGGCGTGGTTAATGCTGGTGCGCCCTCCCACTGGGAACAGAGGCGCGGTGCTTTGGGCTAGAAACAGCAACAGCAGGCCGGTAATCAGGGTAGGAAAGCCCTGACCGAGATAGCTCACCACGCGCAAAATGCGATCGGCGAGCTGGTTTTGCTTGACGGCGCTGAGGATGCCCAAAGGCAGCGCGATCGCCCAGGTGACGATAATAGAAGCGATCGAAAGCAACAGCGTGTTGGGAATGCGCTCCCACAGCACTTCAATCACCGGGCGCTGATAGGCAAAGCTAATGCCAAAGTTGAGCTGCGTTACAACCTGAACCAGCCAGCGCCAATATTGCTGCCAAATAGGTTTGTCTAAGCCAAACTGGGCTTCTAGCTGCTGAATAGTTTCGGCTGAAATCTGAGGGTTCTGTCGCTGAGCGGCCAAAAAGTCGCCCGGAGCGAGCTGAATCACAAAGAAGCTCAAGGCTGAGGCGAGCAGCAGCGTCAACAAAGCTTGCAAAATCCGCTTGACAACATAAAGCGTGGTGTCGCTAGTCAAAAAGCTTTTGGCAGCCAGATTAAGGTCAGAGAGCTTATTGGAGCGGTGCGCCGATATCGCCGAGATGCCGCGACCCGAGCAGGTAATGGGCGAGGCCCAGCGCCATGCCGACCGCCGCGGCGCCGAAGCCGAAATGCCACGAG
>JAAHIC010000939.1 GCA_010671965.1 Leptolyngbya sp. SIO4C5 | reverse complement strand
CCGATTCATCATAAATAGCTTTGAGCGAATAGTGAAAACCAGGGATGACTATGATGCATTTATCTAATCATGCTCAACTCTTGCAACTACAAAGACAAAATTTAAGGCTAGCCAAAATTAAGCAGTGGGTATGGTTAACCTCTCAGGTTCAAGCTTTCAAGCCAACGCACAATTTCTACGTTTTGCTGCTGCCAAGCTTCGCACTGAGTTTTAATCTGTGCTAAGTGCTCGTCTACATTCTCGGTTGTGACATAGACCCCGAAGTCCTCCGGAATCTGATCAGCTTCTTGCCCGGAGAGCCGTTCTATAATCATGTCTCCAACCTCATAAGTATAATGAGAAGGATCATAGAAATTTTGCATATCAGGGCGAATAGACTCCGTAGTAACGCTATTACAGCCTGAAAAGTCCCAAATGGGTTTGACCGCAACAACGCTTCGCAGCCACTGCTGATAAGTAGCCCAATGCTCATCTAACATAGCTGCATGAAACAGACTTACGTGTAAGGGGGGAATAAAGGCTTCCAACTCCACATGCTTGCTTTTGGCTGTGGCAACAATATTTTGAAAAGAATCGAGAGCCTCTGCAGATATTTCGTAATCCCAGTACATCTCTTCTTCACGAGAAAAGTCTTCAGCAATCTCAATTGCAAAAACTTCTTCACGCTTTTCGGGATCAATATGCTGCGCATAAGTTCCTCGCTTATCAAAATAGCTGCCTCGCTGGTCAGGATTGAGCACTAAACGAAGAGAATCGAATGACAGAAACAGGCCAAAGAAGTCTTGAGGAGTAATTGCCTGAGTCCCAATACGCGCTTTTGAAAAACCAGGTCTGACTTCTCGCAAATCGTTGAAGGCATAAAAATCTAGACTTACGACTGCAGATTTTAAGTCGCTGCTTGCAGCAGCATGTTGAAAATACTGCTCCAGCTCATACACATTAGCTCCCAAAATTCCTAAGTTATAGCTTGTACCTTTTGCCAAAAGATGAGGATGATGAGGATCAAGCCCGCGCGCTACGCCAGAAGATCCCATCAAGACCACATTGGGCTGTAAGCGATTGACCTGAATTGCCTTAACAATACGATCGTTGTTGACCCGTCCTCCCTGCTTGCGCAGTCCGTAGGGATCTACAAATAAATTGATGGCAAAGACAGTTGCCAAGTAGAGAGAGGTAAAGCCCGCGAAGGTCTTTAGAAACTTTTTGTATGTAGACATAAACTAAAACTCGACCCGACTGCAATATTGCTACTAAAACTGGAAGTAGATAAATTCGCTAACCTCAGCCAATCCTAAAAATGCAGCTACCATCAATGCGGCTGTAGCTGCAGCCCATGCCTGGGTAGGTCGCCAGCTTAGACGTTTCCAGAACTGATTAAGCCATTGAGGTGCATACTTGCTGGGTGACTGAGCAGACACTCCTAGGGCAGGCTGATAGTTCGCTAGCCATTCTTGAGTGTTGGGAAAACAGAACGCCACTAGCATCAGCACCGATAGCAGGAGAAGACCCGTCTTAGGGTTGCTGAAAAGCTGATTAGTAAATAATCCACCATCTCCCAAGTTGATACCGTTCCCCCCCGCCATCGCTGAAAGAACTGTCAGGGCATTGTCAACGCTCGTAGCTCTAAAAAACACCATTGCTACAATTACGCAGCCGAAGGTAATTACATGTCCCAAACGTCGCTCCCACCAATGACTATGCTTCAGATTGTGCCCCATGGACTTCAATAGCATATGCCAGCCGTGATTAACCGTAAGGTACAGTCCATGTAGCAAACCAAAGACGATATACTGCCAACCAGCACCATGCCATAGACCTGCTAAAAACATGGTGACAATGGTTGGGAAAGCGACCATTGTCACCATGA
>JAAHIC010000938.1 GCA_010671965.1 Leptolyngbya sp. SIO4C5 | reverse complement strand
TCTCAAAATCTATGAAGCTCCTGCGAGTTTTTACCCATGACTGCGTCTAGCTTCCTTTCACGATCTTTAGTTTCATCCCTGACTGGCTTAACCCTGCTCGTCTCACCCACAGTTTCGGCGCTAGCCGCTAATTCTGTGCCTGCTCAGGGAGTAGACACTAGCCGCTTGGCTCAGATTCCTGAAGCTGGTTATTCACTGGGCGCTGGCGATCGCATTCGCATCGATATCTTTCGGGTTCCTCAATACAGCGGTGAACACGAAATTCTCATCGACGGTTCAGTCACTTTACCCGTTGCTGGCAGAGTCAACCTATTGGGACTAACGCCCGATCAGGCTGCTGCTGCCGTCAGAGCCGCTTACAGCAACATTTTGAGACAGCCCAGGATTACAGTGGTTTTGCTAGCGCCTCGGCCATTGCGGATTGGGATCGCTGGAGAAGTCGCAACGCCTGGTTCCTATACGGTTGAGCGCACAGGTGCCCAGTTTCCGACAATTACCAGCCTATTAGAGAAGGCTGGCGGTGTGACTCAGCTTGCAGACCTGCGGCAGGTGCAGATTTACCGGCCTCGACCTACAGGCGGCAATGAGTTCATTACAGTCGATCTTTGGCAGCTAGTTCAGACAGGTGACCTGCAGTATGACGTCACGCTGCGCGATGGCGACAGCGTCTTTGTGCCGACTGCAACTGCCCTCAATCTGACTGAGGCGCTACAGCTTTCATCAGCTAGCTTTGCGGCGGATGAAAGTCGCCCGCTCAATATTGCTGTTGTCGGTGAGGTCTTTCGTCCAGGCCCTTATACGGTCACCGGCACAGCTCGTACCGGCGCGGCTGGCGTTCCTGGCGGCGGGGGCGGCACCTCAATCCCGCCAACTGTTACGCGAGCTATTCAGGTCGCTGGCGGGATTAAGCCTTTGGCTGACGTGCGCGAGATTCAGGTGCAGCGTCAAACCCGAACCGGGACTCAGCAAACGATTGCCGTAGATCTCTGGCAGCTACTGCAGCAGGGAGATCTCACGCAGGATATCGTGCTACAAGAAGGTGATACGGTCGTGGTGCCGACTGCTGACGGTATTAATTCCGAAGAAGCAGCTCAGCTTGCCTCGGCTAGCTTCTCGCCCGACACGGTACAGGTCAATGTCGTGGGTGAAGTGACCAGTCCCGGTATTATTCGCGTTCCGCCTAATACGCCTCTCAATCAAGGACTGCTAGCGGCTGGCGGCTTCAACAACCGAGCCAGTCAGGGGGAAGTTGATTTAGTCAGGCTGAATCCCAATGGCACGGTAGAGCGTCGCACGGTTGATGTCAATTTTGCCGAAGGTGCGGACTCAGACAGCAATCCAACTCTACGCAACAACGACGTCATCATTGTGAGTCGCTCAACAGCAGCTAGTATTGGCGATACGCTCGACAATATCGCGCGGCCCATTAGCAGTGCTTTATCACTTTTAACCTTGCCTTTCACGCTGCTACGACTGTTCTAAAAAAATCCAAATCTCGCACATGGCATAATTAGCTACTGCCCGGTTCAATTACACGTTGTTACAAGTTTTGGTATCAATCAGTTATAACTTTCTGGCCCTGGTCAATATGAACTGAAAACTACCTCAAGTTTTGATTTTTCCTGTAGGGTTTAGCCAAGGTAGACATTTTCATGAACGCTGATCACTCCCTCCAGCCCGCTTCAATTCCACCAACGCTTCCTGCGATCAGTCCAAACGTCAGCGGGGATGAGGGAGGCTTAGACCTAACTCAGGTCGTTGGCGCTATTCGCCGTAAGCTCCTGCTGGTGGCTGGTGTTACCACAGTTGTTGCCTCTGCTTCGTAGACCGGCGTATCCGTCAGCGCCTTGAGCACGGCAGCGGAGGCA
>JAAHIC010000937.1 GCA_010671965.1 Leptolyngbya sp. SIO4C5 | reverse complement strand
CAGCTAATATCCCTGCTGACGTCTTTAAAAGTTTTGCCGACAGCCCGGGCAGAAGATCTCAGCGTTGAGCAATGGGTCAGGTTAAGTAATAAGATTCAAGAGATGCGTGGCAATGACGGGTAGGGAGGGCCGTGTTTACCAGACCCCATCCCTACGGCATATTTCTCCTACGGGCAGAACTGACGCGCTTGACGAGGTGTTAACTGCTCGCGAGATCCCCCGGCTGTCGCCACCCCCCTTAATAATTGGGACAGGGGGAATCTATCGCTACCACAGTGTCTCGAATTCTGAACTGCGTAACTTCTAATGAGTCAAAGATAATTTCAGATGCGTCTTTATTCTTTACGGGCGGCAGCAAAAATCAATTTGTACCTAGAAATCATTGGCGATCGCCCGGATGGGTTTCATGAGCTGGTGATGATTATGCAAAGCGTTGCCCTCAGCGATCGCATTACGGTACGCACCATTGGCGTCGATGAAATTCGCCTGCAGTGCAGTCACCCGCTGGTGCCCACAGATGAAACCAATCTGGCCTACCAGGCGGCGGCGCTGCTGGCCGAGTCGTTCCCCAGTCAGATTGCCAAGCTGGGCGGCGTCGAGATTGTGATTGAAAAAAACATTCCGGTGGGGGCGGGGCTCGCGGGGGGATCTAGCAATGCCGCCGCGGTGCTGGTGGGCCTCGATCTGCTGTGGCAGCTCGGACTGACGCAGCTAGAACTACAGGACTTGGGAGCCAAACTGGGGTCTGACGTTCCCTTTTGCATTATGGGCGGCACCGCGATCGCCACCGGACGCGGCGAGGAGCTAGACGCGCTGACCGGCTCCGATCAGCTCCATGTGGTCTTAGCCAAATATCAAAACCTGGCCGTTTCCACCCCCTGGGCCTATAAAACCTATCGTCAGCAGTTTGGCGATCGCTATCTCAATGACCCGCAAAAGCGCCAGGAACGTCAGCAGCGGATCCACTCCAGCGCCATGGTAGCGGCGATCAGCCAGCGCGACTCGGCCACCATTGGCCAGGAACTGTGCAATGACTTTGAGCGCATTGTGCTGCCAGCCTACCCGCAAGTTGCGCAGCTCAAAGAGACGATGGCCGGACTGGGAGGACTGGGAACGCTGATGTCCGGTTCGGGGCCGACCGTTTTTACCCTGCTAGAAACAGCGGCGGCGGCTGAAGCCTTTGCCACCGAGCTGCGGCAGGCTATTCCAGATCCAGATCTGGGCATCTGGCCGACCCAGTTTACGCCTTCTAGCATTCAGCTAGAACCTTAGAGTGAGGAGCGATGTCAAATCGCGGGCTAAGATAATGAGGCAAATGCATGGAACAGGGCGATGACCGAACCGGCCTCAGACTCACCTGCTAACAGCGCGATGACGACTGTTAAACCGCTGCGCTGCTTTCTCGGCTCTGTGGTAGCCGGTGGACTTGGCTTCTTGCTCTATCGGTTGTTTAGCGCGATCGCCCTCACCTTTGCCAACAAACCGATTGCCTCTAGCAACGTCACGGCAGTCAATATTTCGGCAGCGGTGCGGACTCTAGTTATGGGCATCGTAGCGCTAGGGGCAGGCGTCTTTGGCGTAGCGGCCTTGGGTCTGTTTGCCTTGGGTATCCAGATATCCCTTCAGCGCCTGCGAGGCGATTCTTCGGCGGGTACCTAATGTTGTTCTGCTTCCTTTTTCAGCTCTGGCTCCGCCCCTGACAGGGTAGCAGTCGCAAGAAAACGCTCGGCAGCTTGGCTATCAACAGGCCGAGAAAAATAGTAGCCCTGCGCTTCATGGCAGCCTGTTGTTTTCAAAAAAGAGAGTTGCTCTAAGGTTTCGACCCCTTCCGCCACAACCCGCAGGCGCTGATTGATCTCGCAAAGCCAG
>JAAHIC010000936.1 GCA_010671965.1 Leptolyngbya sp. SIO4C5 | reverse complement strand
TCGTCAAGTTTGTCTGGAAAATGTCGAGTCGCATCCGCAGCCCTAAAAATCGCATCCGGTTTGTGATCGGACTGATTCTCTGGAAGCCGATTTTGCCCAGAGACGAATAAACTTCACCATACCCTAGGGTCAGAGTAGGGGTAACAGACATCTATTTACATAATTGCCATTTGCCTTAAAGTCCTTCTCTAACCGCTTATCTGCCAGGCCGCTACAGACCTCAGACAAATAACCTCATCAGCCTTATAAAAAGAACAATGTATTGCGACCCCTATCAGTTTGACTTCGTTCAAACCTTGGAAGCCAACTGGCTAACAATCAGGCAAGAGCTGTCGCAGCTCAGCAGCAGCGATTTTCTCACTTATCCTGAGAAATATCTGCTAGACAAAAAAACGGGCTGGGATATTTATGGCATTCACTTCTTAGGCGTCCGCATCGATCTCAATTGTGAACAGTGCCCTGAAACCGCCAAGCTGGTACAGGCTATCCCCGGCATCATCACTGCTGGCTTTTCTCGCTTGGCTGCTGGCGCCCACATCATTCCCCATGCAGGCAAGCCCGTCGGCGTTTTGCGCTGTCATCTAGGACTAGACGTGCCAGAAAAATGTGGCCTGCGCGTCGGCTCTGAGATCAAGCCCTGGCAGGAAGGTAAATGCCTGGTTTTTGATGACACCTCAGAACACGAAGCCTGGAATCTTAGCGATCGCCACCGGGATGTGATGCTGCTTGACTTTCGCGTGCCGGCGGGGCAGAAACCGGAGGACTATTATTTCCCTTCACATACCGATCCAGCCACTGCGTCATCTCCCACAGCACATGGCTGACCGCCTCACGGGACTCGTAGCCGTGTCCCTCAAACGGCAGCTCTACCCAGCGAACAGTACCCCCAAGTCCTTGTAATGCTTCGTAGAGTCGCTCACTTTGCAAGGGATAGGTGCCTACGTTGGGGTCTTCCGCGCCGTGAATTAGCAGCAGCGGCTCGTTGATTTGATGGGCATAGGTAAAAGGGGAAAGCTGGCTGTAAATTTCGGGGGCCTGCCAGAAATTTCGCTGTTCGCCCTGAAAGCCGAAGGGAGTGAGGCTGCGGTTATAGGCACCGCTGTTGGCGATACCAGCCTGAAACAGGTCCGTATGGGCTAACAAATTGGCAGCGGTAAAAGCGCCATAGGAATGCCCGCCAATTGCTACCTGATTGGCGCGGCTAACCCCTCGTTCGACTAGGTAGTCTACCGCTGCTTGAGCGCCCAGCTTTAGCTGTTCCAGATAGGTGTCGTTAGGTTCTGCCTCGCCTTCGCCAATAATCGGCAGCGTCGGCCCCATCAAAATGGCGTAGCCCTGGGTCAGCAAGAAGAGTGGCGAATGGCCCCAGGGTCGGCTAAAGGCATTCTCAGCCGTGGTTACCTGAGCGGCGGCTTCTCGGCTTTTATATTCCTGGGGGTACACCCACAGCAGCGTTGGCAAGGGGCCGTCTTGATTGGGGTCATAGCCCGGAGGTAAGTAAAGCGTCGCTGACAGGGTGACGCCATCGGCCCGCTGATAGCGCACCACCTCGCGGGTAATACCGGCGAACCAGGGCATGGGGTCGGTAAAGTCGGTTAGGGGCACCACTGCCTCAGTGGCTACATTTCGCAGCAGATAGTTGGGAGCCTGCAGCGGTGACTGCTGACGGGTAATAATCTGCTCAGCCTGATCGTCTAACAGCCGCACCACCTGTTCGTAGTGGGGGTTCTCAGCCTGCCAGAGCCGCGTTTTTTCGCCGCTGGGTAAATGCCAGCGATCTAAAAAAGGATAAACCCCTGCCGCAGAAGCCCCGCGCCCGCTGAGATAGAGACTTTCCTGATCGGGAGTCAGCAGTAATACCTGCCGCTGCAGGC
>JAAHIC010000935.1 GCA_010671965.1 Leptolyngbya sp. SIO4C5 | reverse complement strand
TACGGAGGCTATTTTGCAGCGAGATCCGCAACTGGTTCTAGTGGATGAGCTGGCCCATACCAATGTGCCGGGTTCTCAGTGGGAGAAGCGTTATCAGGATGTTGAACAACTTTTAGAGGCTGGGATTGACGTTTATTCAACGGTCAACATTCAGCATTTGGAGAGCTTAAATGACTTGGTGCACCGCATTTCTGGGGTTGTAGTGAGGGAGCGCATTCCCGATCGCATTGTTGACGATGCAGATGAAGTTGTCGTAGTTGATGTCACCCCAGAAATGCTGCAAGAACGACTGCAAGAGGGCAAAATCTATGCGCCTGAAAAGATTGATCAGGCGCTGCAAAACTTTTTTCGCCGCAGTAATCTGATTGCTTTGCGAGAACTAGCCCTGCGAGAAATTGCTGATAACATCGAGGAAGAATCGATAGCCACTGCTCGAACTGCTCACTGTAACATTCAAGAACGAATTTTGGTGTGTATTTCGACTTATCCAAATTCTATTCGGCTTTTGCGGCGAGGTGCTCGAATTGTCAATCATATGAATGGCCGACTCTTTGTTTTGTTTGTAGCGCCTGCAGGTAAGTTTTTGTCAAAATCAGAAGCTTTGCATATTGAAACTTGCAAACGGCTATGCCAGGAGTTTGAAGGAGAATTTCTTAGGGTTGAATCATCGGATGCTGTACCTGTAATTGTCGAGGTTGCTATCCAAGAGCGGATCACGCAAATTGTTTTAGGCGAAACTCGTCGTTCTCGATTTCAACTGCTGTTTAGAGGCTCTATCGTACAGCGATTAATGCAGGCTTTACCCCAGGTTGATTTGCACGTTATTGCCAATCATTAATTAGCTTAGTTGCATAGAAGTAGCGCTCCAGCCAGTTTCACATCAGCAGGATTTTAGCTTCTAGGCTCAGCAGCTTCATTCAAATAAAGCATATTGGCAAGAGATCTTTTACTGATAGCGCTCTAAAAACTCCAGTGCTTGATTTCGGATGTCAGCATATTCTTTCGATTCTTGAATAGCTTGGCGATCGCGCGGATGAGAGAAGGGTACTTCAAGAATTTGGCCGATTTTTGCATGAGGACCGTTGGTTAGTAAAATAAGGCGATCGGACATATAAATTGCTTCATCCACATCGTGAGTAATCATCATTACGGCTTGACGATGGCCCTCCCAAATCTCTAATACTTGCGCCTGGAGTTTTCGCTTAGTTAACGCATCTAATGCTCCAAAGGGTTCATCCATGAGCAGCATTTTGGGGCGAGTGATCAGAGCCCGCGCAATGCCAACTCGCTGCTTCATGCCACCCGAAATTTCATCGGGGTATTTATCAGCCGCCTCGGTTAAATTCACCAAGGCTAGATGTTTGCTAATCCAACTGCTTTTATCAGTGCGACTAGCCGATTTAAACACTTCGTCTACGGCTAAGCGAATGTTGTCTTTGACTGTTAACCAGGGTAGAAGAGCATAATTTTGAAAAACCATCATCCTTTCGGCACCGGGCCTGCGAATTTCCTTTCCTTCTAGCGTCACCAGTCCTGAAGTGGGTCGATCCAGCCCGGCAATAATTTTCAGCAGAGTGGACTTGCCACAGCCGGAGTGACCAATAACCGAGATATATTCTTTCTCACCAATAGTTAGGCTGATTCTGTCGAGAATAACGGTTTGTCCTCCCTCAGGGTTAGGGAACGATTTCACTAAGTTGTCAATGACAAGAAAGTCGTCCTGATTGTAGTCGGAGGCCGTTCTGTTTTTGGTAATGCTAGAGGTGTAACTCATTCAAAACTCCTTGGATAATAACGTTAGACGATAGCGTCCTAAGTCATAAAGAATGGGCGTGGCGCATTTGCTCGAATCTTGAAGCGTTTGATCCTAGCGATCCGGTTGGC
>JAAHIC010000934.1 GCA_010671965.1 Leptolyngbya sp. SIO4C5 | reverse complement strand
AGCCTGCATACACTGAAAAAAATAGTCTTTTCCACTTGGGCATTTTATGGGGTACGGTCAGGGCTTTTCTCAGCATCTCAACCAGCTATGGCACCGCAAACTTTACCTAATACTGCAAAAGCTAGGGGCCGCTGGCTGGAGAAGCCTCTATTTCAGCCTGCCTTTCTACTGGCGCAATTACCTCTTGCGCAGTCGCCATTTTTTACTGGGTGGGAATGATTTGTTAATAGAAATTTTGCCCCCGGTCATGCCTGCCAAGCGCATTTTGTATAATCCCTTTGCTATTATTCGCCGCTGGCTGGGCGCACCGGCAAAGCCCGCTTTGATTATTGATGTCACAGCCGTCAGACTGCCTCTCGACTAGCTTGAGCGGTTTGGGCCTTTCAAACTCAATCTATCCTTCAGCTAGTTTCCATCAGGCTACACTGCCGCTGGAGGGCAAGTTTAAGCAGATTTTGGTAAGCTCGATTAGAAACTACATATGCCCCAAAGCGGGCTAAATGCGGGTTCATCATTTGGGCATCGAACAGGATAAATTCGCGCGATCGCAGTCTTTCTACTAGCTTCACCATCGCCACTTTAGACCCCTCCGGGATGCGATAAAACATTGATTCCCCGATGAAGGCTCCACCAATGACAAGTCCCAAAATACCGCCCGCTAGCTCATCTCCCTGCCAGGTTTCAAAACTGTAGGCAACTCCGTTCTGATGTAGCGCCCAGTAAATCTGCTTTAGCTCATCAGAAATCCAGGTAGAGTCTCGATTAGCACAGCCCTCAACCACTGCCGGAAAAGCACGATTGACTGAAACCGAAAAGCGGTCTTGGTTGAGGTGGCGACGTAGAGATTTGGGGTAACGAAATCGCTCGTCTAGCGGAATTAAGGTGCGCTGTCGGCTAGAATACCAGGTAAGATTGCCGCCCGTGTTGTCTGCCATCAGGAAGTAGCCCTTAGCATAGCCTTCAACAATGGCAGGAATATTAAACGACATCGGCCAGATGTAAATCCGAGATTTTAATGGCTGAACCGATTGAATCTGTCACGCTCCCCCCGGCTGAAAACCCTTCTCAGGAAGGGGAATGGTTACAGGCGGCTCTACAAAGATGGCTAGATGAGGAATTTTTGCCAGAAGCCGTCAATCAGAACATTGCACAAAGAGCCAGTCAGGTCTTTGTGCGGCAGCGAATGGAGGGCGAAAACGACCTGAATGCGCTGGTCATGGCTATCTTAACAGAGATGCAGGGCTTTGATTTCTCTAAAAGTTTTTACAGTGAGTTTGCGATCGCCAATGCTGTTGGTGACCTGCTCCTAGACAGCCTCGGCATCGATCGCTGCTGCGGTAACTAAGTCGCCTCCCCTGTCGAGACAGCGATGGGGAAATAGCTTGTAGCTGAAGCAAGGCTTTTCTGATTGATTTGATGACGGAAAATAACGACCAAGCCAAAAAAATGTCTTTAGCTGCTTTCAAACTATTTCCTCATTAATTTTTAGCCTTAAAAACGTACAAATTTAAACGAAATAATTTGATCGCTTTTAATTTAGGCTTTGCCTACGGTAGGACCATCGAAACTATTAGAAAGCAGCGACACAATGGAGACGACAGCGCAGTGTTCAACACTCCAGCTACATAAGCCATGCTTTGAACTGGAATCTAGGTATTGCTGATTTTGGGTATGTATTAAAGCACGACCGTCAGATGCTAGGTTCATCAACGCCGTCAACCTGAACTGTCAGAGCGATCGCTCTGCCGCTTGTTCCTCTAGCTGATTTGTCCGCTCTAGGGTGCTCGGCCTCGCGCAACGGGCCGGGGTGCAGGCGCTGGCGATGCAATCTCCCAGGGTGGCGGAGCTGTTCAACGACCTTGCCCCAGCAGCCGAAGCGGTGCG
>JAAHIC010000933.1 GCA_010671965.1 Leptolyngbya sp. SIO4C5 | reverse complement strand
CCGTGGTGGCAGCAGCCTATGACGTGGCTCGCGAAGGTATCGGTTTTGGTTATGACAGTTTGGACCTGGGTTTTGACAGCGGTGTCATTCTGACACCTCCGGGTTTTGACATTGACGGCAACACGCTAATTACCGATGGCGTGTTTGAAGGGGAAATAGAAACCACTCGCTCGACCGTCACCTTCATCAGCTATTTCAACGAAAACGACATCATTGAGATTATTGGCAATTTAGACGAAGTAGAGTACGGCAATGAAGTAGAGCCACCTGACGGCTATGACGATGATGTCGCCGATAATTCTGACGATAGCGACGACAGCGATAGCGATAGCGACGACAGCGACGACAGCAATAGCGATAGCGATAGCGACGATAGCGACGACAGCGACAGCGACGACAGCGACAGCGATAGCGAATCAGACACAGAGGAAGAAACATCAGAAGAGTCTGATAGCGACAGCGGCGAAGAGACCGGCAACAATAACGAGTCTGGTAGCGAGGACAGCGACGAGACGACAGACGATAGTGAAGAAACGTCAGAAGAGTCTGGCAGCGGTGACGATGATACCGATGACAGTGAAGAGTCTGACGACACGGAAGAAGCCGATGAGGAGACGACAGACTCAGGCGATCGCCGGGAAGAGCGGCGGCGGCGGGCGCGGCTACGGCGCTCAGTGCAGATTGGCGCTGTGCAGGTACGGCCCATTTTTCCGCGCTTCGTCTTCATTGGGGTCTTCGTGTTCCAAAATGTGCCTTCAGGCCGCTGGTTTGATCCCCCGGCTACCGATGGCTTTGAGTACGAAATGATTCCGCGCGATGTACCTGTAGGGCTAGCTAGCCGCATTTTCCCCGGCATGACGGGTGTAGGCCAAGCGGACGACTCTTTGTTTACCGCGATTAGCGGCTTCCCCCAAAACGTCGATGCAGATGACCGCTTTACCGTCTCGGTTGAAGGACAGGTGTTAGGCGAGTTTGGCCCTGGAGATACCGTCAACTTTAGCGACTATGCTGAGCTGCTAGGCGATCGCCTAGTTGATGGCACAGGCGTACGCAAATTCGTAGTCGCTGACATCAATCCCTCAGTAGACGCGGCCAACCCGGTCGCCTTCCCACTCAAAGTTGACTTCAGCACCGCGACAGCCAGTTTTGAAATGCGGGCTATGGAAGCAACGGCGACGGCGCCAGTCTCTCAGGTCAGCCTAGAAACCGGAGATGCTGAGTAGGCGATCGCGATACAGATGAGTTGACTTAAAAAGCCCTCGGCTGTCGCTGCTCCTCTTACGGGAGACAACGACGGCACGGGGGCTTTGGTTTGGGCAGTGGACGGCCCCGGTTTGATTAATAGGGTGATGCCTACGCCGCTAGCAGCCTAGCCTGCCGCTCCTGACTTAGCTAGCTCCTTCTCAGGTAGCTCAGTGTGCTCGCTGACAATCTGCCGAAATTCTTCGCCGCTCAGCGTCTCTTTCTCTAACAGCAAGTCAACCAGGCGATCGATTAGGGTGCGATTTTGCTCTAGCAGTTCACAGGCTTTGTCATAGCAGGCTTTGACCAAGTTGCGAACCTGATTATCGATTTGGGCTGCCATCTCTTCGGAAAATTCAGAGCGGGGCATCAAATCGCGGCCCAAAAAGACCTCACCGCTGGAGTTTTCCAGGGCAAAAGACCCCAGCTCAGACATGCCGAACTTGGTCACCATTTGCCGAGCAATATTCGTCACCTGCTGAATGTCATTGCTGGCTCCCTGCGTCACCTCATCTTCGCCAAAGACAATCTTTTCCGATGCTCGTCCTCCCAGCGTCAGCGTGATCATATCCACCAGTTCGGCATAGGACATCAAACCGTCATCACCGCGATCTTCTTTAGGCAGATAGCTAGCAAAGCCGCCA
>JAAHIC010000932.1 GCA_010671965.1 Leptolyngbya sp. SIO4C5 | reverse complement strand
AAATCTTATATCTATCTGCAAATGCTGCCTATTTTGAATGGCTGTTTTAACGTAGTAAGAGAAAAGCAAAGCGCTGGTGGCTGGGAGTGAGCGATCTCGCCTGAATCACATTTTTGTCAATTTCTATCTGCATAATGCGTCAGCAGGTTTCTGGATTTAGAAACGTCCTCCACAGTGTTGCTGGTAGCGCAGAAAACAGTCAGGTTTCAGTGGATGTCAGTGATTGTGTAGGTTCTAGGTGAGATTGTGTAGCCTGTGATAGTAGCGATCGCTTCAGCCGGGCGTATTCCTTTATTAGATTCTTTCTTAGTGCTCAAGGGGTTTTAGTTTATAACCGTGAAAATTCCAAGCTCAATTCTCACTATGCTGGCGGGCATTTTTCTGACGCTTGCTAGCCTCTGGTACGGACAAAATCATGGCCTACTGCCCGTAGCAGCCTCAGCCGAAGCGGAGCTAGTAGATGGTTTGTTCAACACGATGATGACGATCTCAGTGGGGCTGTTCCTTCTGGTTGAAGGCGCCCTCATTATCGCCATGATTCGATTTCGCCGCCGTAAGGGAGACGAAACCGACGGTGAGCATATTGAAGGCAATATTCCGTTAGAAATTCTTTGGACAGCGATCCCCGCCGTTATTGTTTTTGGCATCTCGGTCTATAGCTTTGATGTTTACACTCGGCTGGGGGGCTTAACGCCAATGGTGGAAGGGACTGAGCAAACCATCGAAGTTGCCTATGCTGGCAGCGGCGACAGCGTGCCGATGTTGGGAGTACCGGTCAAGGCTGCCGCTAAACTGGCTTCCAATTTGGGCATTGGTTCTAGCCCTGAGCTGCAAGGACGTTCTCCAGATGTTGCCGTCAACGTGATGGCGGTTCAGTATGCTTTTGTCTTTACCTATCCCGATAGCGGTGTCGTCTCTGGCGAACTGCATGTGCCGGTGGACAATTCAGTCATGCTTAACCTCCAGGCGCAGGATGTGCTCCACGCTTTTTGGCTACCTGAGCTGAGAATTAAGCAGGACGTGATTCCAGGTTCTGAGACTGAGCTAGCCTTTAGGCCCACGCGCATCGGCACCTATCCTGTTATTTGTGCTGAGCTGTGCGGGCCGTATCACGGCGCCATGAAGACGCAGCTGATTGTGGAGTCAGCTGAAGACTACACTGCTTGGGTCGAGTCCCAGGTGGCTCAAAGCCAGGGCAAAGACGCGATCGCCCTAGCTACAAACAGCGATCGCAGCGATACCGATTATTTAGACGCGCTAGCAGAGCCGCTGCATCTAAACGTAGACACAGCCGCCTTGCCTCACTCACACCACTCACTGGCCACGGCAGAGAGCTTCTAGGCCAACTGCAATCAATTCAGCCATAATTTTTCATTTGAAACGTCTATGACACAGACCGAACTCAGAGATACCCAAGCGCCATCCCCGCCGCCGCACGGGCATGAGGAGCGCAAATGGACAGATTACTTCACTTTCTCGACCGACCATAAAGTCATTGGCATTCAGTATCTCGTTACCGCTTTCGTGTTCTATCTCATTGGCGGCGCGTTCGCCACGGCGATGCGGACAGAGCTGGCAACGCCCGATCCCGACTTTGTCACGCCCGATGTCTATAACGGCTTACTGACGCTGCACGGCACGGTCATGCTGTTTTTGTGGATTGTGCCTGCCGGAGCCGGACTGGCTAACTACCTGATCCCGCTGATGATCGGGGCCAGAGATATGGCTTTTCCGCGCCTGAATGCGATCGCCTTCTGGATGATTCCCCTGATTGCAGCAGCGGTGGCGCAGAAGGCTGCTAACTCGCAGGCGTTTGAGCAGCTAGTTGCCGGATTAGTTAACGGGATCATGGCTTGGAGTCGGAGCTTGAACCCGATGGCGGCGGTGCTGGCGA
>JAAHIC010000931.1 GCA_010671965.1 Leptolyngbya sp. SIO4C5 | reverse complement strand
GGTAATTGCCGTCCAAAATGTGAATAGTCCCCCTCTGAAGGCTTGCACAAACACATTCAAGGCTGGCAGCAGCAATACCAGCATGAGATAGAGGCCGACAAAACTAACCAGTCCCCATTTGCGCCAGTCAAATTGAGCAGAGCCTTTTTCCAGCGATCGCGGCTGATTTAAAGGTGATTTAACCATAGCGCCTTCCTAGCGATTGCAATAGATTGATGACAATAAGAATGGCCAGTGAAATCAGCAGCAGCACCGATCCGATTACCGTAGCTCCGGCATAGTCAAATTGCTCAAGCCGCTGGAATATCAATACTGGAGCAATTAAATCTCGAAAAGGAATGTTTCCGGCAATCAGTACAATTGAGCCATACTCACCCACTGCCCGGGAAAACCCCATGGCTACACCGGTTAATAGGGCAGGTAGCAGCGGGGGTAAAATAATGCGCCAAAAGGTTTGCCAAGCCGACGCCCCCATTGACCAAGCTGCTTCTTCCACGTCAACCTCCATTGCTTGCAGAACGGGCTGTACCGTCCGAACAACGAAGGGCAATGAGATGTAGGTCATTGCGACTAAGATACCGAGCCGGGTAAAGGAAACTGTAATCCCATAGGGAGCCAGCACAGCACCGATCCAGCCCTGAGGGCTATAGAGAGTTGAAAGGGTCAAACCGGCAACGGCAGTGGGCAAGGCAAAAGGCAGATCAATCACCGCATCCAGGAAGCGCCTACCGGGAAATTCATAACGCACCAGCACCCAGGCGACGATGAGACCGGCAAAGCCATTGAGCACAGCGGCGGCTAGAGCGGTTAGAAAGGTAACGTTATAGGTGGATAATGCGACTGGGTCGCTAGCAATTCGCCAGATTTCTGCCAGATTGAGGGTACTTGCTTTGAGAATGAGCGCAGCGATCGGCAAAAACAGAAACAGTGTCAGATAAATCCACGTAATGCGCCAAGGCCAGGAAAGATGGCTCAACTGATGCCAGAAGGACTGGCGCATAGAAGGGGGTGAGAAAGTCATGGTGTTTTAGAAACAGCTCGCTGTATGTCATTACGGGTGTCAGTCCCCTACAAAAGCGCCAAATTTAGCTATGTCACGCCAGTAACGGTGAGATAGAAAGCAGATGAATTTCCGCCAGCACGAATGGAATCTATTGGCTAATTTTGGTTTGGATTTTGTCGAACTCAGCCCCGTCGGCAAAGAATTTCGTTTGCACAGCGTCCCAACCCTCTAAATCGTCAACCGTAAACAGGGTTTCGACCTTAGGGTACTGCTCAGCAAACTCAGCCTCAACAGTTGGATTGACCGGGCGAAACCCTACCTTGGCAAATTCACGCTGAGCCTCTGGCGTAAACAAAAACTCGACAAAAGCTTCTGCAACCTCACGGGTGCCGTGCTTATCGACGTTGGCGTCAACGACGGCGATTGGGTTATCAATCGAAATGTTGACGTCAGGAATAATATACGGCTGTACTTCTCCATTTAGCTGAGCTAGCAGCACCTCATTCTCATAATTAATTAGGACGTCGCCCTGACCCCGCTGGAAAAAGACATCGGTAGCCTCGCGCGCATCCTTAGGCAAAATGGGAGCATTGCCATAGACCTTTGTGACGTAGTCCAGCGCTGTCCTTTCGTCTCCCCCCGTTTGAGTAATTTGTCCCCACAGTGCCATAAAGTTCCAGCGGGCTCCGCCAGATGTTTTCGGGTTTGCCGTCACTACCTGAACATCATTTCGGGCCAAATCCTCCCACCCCTGAATATTTTTGGGGTTGCCGTCACGGGTTACTAAGGCGGCAACCGATTTGTGTACGATCGCGTCATTGGGGGCTTCTTGCTCCCAGCCAGGCTCAATTAAGCCACCCTCTTCCAGCTCTAGACACGCAAAAGCTGGAAGAGGG
>JAAHIC010000930.1 GCA_010671965.1 Leptolyngbya sp. SIO4C5 | reverse complement strand
TCTCAGGCTCATGTGCTGGGCGTCAAGTATCTGCTAGAGCAAGGCCAGAGTGATGCCTTCAACTTGGGCAATGGCAATGGCTTTTCAGTGAAACAGGTGATTGAAGCCGCTAAGCAGGTAACGGAGCGAGACTTTAAGGTGGAACTGCGCGATCGCCGCCCTGGAGATCCGGCTGTTTTGGTGGGCAGCAGCGACAAGGCGCGAACTAAGCTGGGCTGGCAGCCGCAGTATGCTGCGCTTGAAGACATGATCGCTCATGCCTGGCAGTGGCACCAGCAGCGCCACCGCTAGCTATTCGTTCATATTGCGGTAAGTGGCTACAGCAGAAGGCGAAATCCGGTTGAGGTAGCGGAAAATCCAGTACTTGAAGACCGTATCTAGGATGACGGGAAACGTGGCGATAAAGAGAAAGATAAAGTCGCGGTTAGCAGGCAGGCCCAAGTGACGCGATAGGCTCTCCAGCAGAATCTCCCAGCCGTGAGGCGAGTGGAAACCGACGAACATGTCGGTGAAGAGAATAATGATGAAGGCTTTGGCGCTATCGCTAAGACCGTAAACGATTTCGTCAATAAACGATTTCAGCATGGCCACTTCACGTTTGCTGTTAATGAGCAAAATCACAAAGGCCGCCGCCGCTAGAATATCGGCAAAAACATTTTTGATCGCCTCGGCGCTGCGGCGACGATAAACTTCTTCAATTTCGAGCGCCTTTTCCTGCACCGTTTTTTCAATTTCCAGCTCTGGCAGGCGGGGGGCTTTACCAATAATGACTTCAAAGCGCAGGCGTTCCTCAAATCGAGCCAGCTCGTGCAGAGCCTCTTCTTCCATTTCCATGTTCAAAAAGGCGTCTGCGTCGGCTTCTGACCGCAGCCAGCTAACAGCGGGACCCACCACAAAATTTTTGCTGGCCTGCTGGGTCAACAGCGGCACGATTACCAGGAGGAGAATAAACTTGAGGGCAACGGTTGTTTTAACTTTAGAAGTGCGAAAGTTTCTGACAACTTCAACTTCAGCCTTGGGATCGAGATCCTGCTTGATCCGATCAACCGTACGCAGAATGGATCGCGGCAGGAAGCTGGCCCGATCTGAGAGCGCATCCCGCGTCGGCGGATCGATCTCATCTTTCTCAAACTTGGCGGTTTGAGCGATCGCCTCTGTAGACTGTGCTTTTCGGGCCGAGGACATCTGCTGCTCAGCTAAGGCTAGATCCTCACGGGACTGCTGGCCGTTTCGTCCATTATTTTGCGATGTATTGAGAGCGACTATGGCCGACTCAGCCTCCGGTTTTGGCTGATAGCGGGCTAGGGTATCATCTACAAACTGCAGTTTCCTGAAAAAGATGGCAGGTTTGTCAATCAGCTCGCTGTAGCCGTTGTCGACCGAAGTCTGTACCTGCACATCCATAACGCCCGGATCAAAGGTCCGTAAGACAAAGCTGCTGCTGCGGAATTCCGCCATTCGCATCTCAATCAGCTTGAGATATTTTTTCAGCTCTGCTTGAAAGTAGCTGCGAGCGCTTTGACTATAGGCCCCGCTGCTAGCTGAGATGGGATTGCCATCGAAATACTGATCTTCCAGCGTTTTAATCATTAGCGCAGCTTCGTACGCCTGATCTAGCGCTCGTTCTGGAGTCTTAGTAAACCATTGTCGCGCCCTACGAAAAACTGCCTTCATCGGTGTCGGGGATACTTTTCTTAACGGAGCCTGTGCTTGGAGTGTAAGACAAGTTTAGTCGTTGTCGTCTTATGCTGGTATGAAACTTGTCCAACTCGTGAGTGCCTGTGATACCTAGCCCTTCGGTCAGCGGGTGCAGCTCCACTTTCACCCCTAGCTGTTTGGCATAGGCCACTGTTCCCCATGTGCCGCTCCCTTTCCAGCTCTTAGCGGTCAGCCCTGCCGGGCAG
>JAAHIC010000093.1 GCA_010671965.1 Leptolyngbya sp. SIO4C5 | reverse complement strand
TTGACACTATTAGATAAAGCATTGGCTAATAGTGTCACTAGTAATACAGTTGGTCAACTGGATAATGAAGATTATCCCATTATGGATGAATCCTGGAATGAGGATAATACGAGCAAAGGGTAAAGATCGAAACCACATTCAAAGCAACTATTTTTTAGGAACTCGAAGATTTGGTGCATAGCAGCTGCTCCCCCGACGCAAACTCATCCGGTAGCTCATCGATCACTACCTGCAATTCTCGGCACAGCGCCTTCACCTGAGGAATCGTCGGTCTATGTGTAGGCTTCACCCGTTTCGCACCCACGTAGGTTCGCAGTGGAATATTGCACCGACGGGCTAATTCTTCCTGAGTGAGTCTAAGCGATCGCGCAATTGCTTCAAAGGTGATTTTGATTTTTCGTCTTTTGAGTTGCGTCGAGACATAGCGAGAATTAATTCAACGGCCCCAAATCATCGGGTAGCTCATCGATAGACCACCGCAGCAACCGACATAGAGACTTTACCTGGGGCAGCGTTAGCTTAGCTTCCTTATATCGTCCCGTCTCCCAATTGCTCACTGTCTGCACAGACACATCAACCGCGACAGCTACATCCCTCTGGGTTAAGCCTAATTCTTCTCGTCGAAGCTTCAGTGTGGACTCATTGGGAATTGAGCGATCGGTCATTTGAATTCAAGAAACTTATATAAGCTACTTGATCTTTCGCTATAAGCTACTTATAGTTGAAGAAACAAGCAGTGCGCCTTCGAGCAGATTCTTGGTCAAGGAATTTTCTGTTCGTAGAGGCACTCAATCTTTTGCTAATTCAGTCTCTCACTCTGCGATCGCCTTTTGCGCCTTTCGCACACATTCTTCTGCCAAAAAGTTGAAAAATCCACCATGAAAGACCTCATTCCCCACACCGAAACCTACCACCTCCCGCCCAACCGCGATCGCAAAGCCACCGCCACCCGCGAACCTATTCGTATTATTGTGATTGGCTCTCACATCGGCATCAACTTGATTATCGGCATCCTCCACCGTCTCGGCTTTGCCAACGCTACCGCCTGGAGCAAACCCCAAATTGACGCCAAAAGCGGCCAACCCATGCGCATCCTGACAAAATGGCTAAACTTTTGAAATGGGTATTTTGCATGGCTTGCGTAGGGTATGTCAGCGCTGCGCTGACGCACCAAAGCCTCACGCTACAAAGCACTTGTATATATGACATATCCAAAACGGGGCAGATTCTTAGCAGGTCGAAACCCTCGCAATCGGTGCGCTACGCTGCGCTAGCACACCCTACAAGACCCCACTCTTTCCGCAATGGAACGCAAACTCACCGACCTTTCCTTTGAAGATTGGATTCTGTTTGTGTTCTGCTGGCCGGAAGATCCCAACGGGCTGCTCTGGTACTACGACCACGACTGCGAATACTGGGACGCGCCCCCCGCTCAAATCATCGCCTACCTCACCCGCCTGTTTGAGCAGCCCGCCGTCACCCTCACTGGCTACACCGACGGCGAAATTGCTCAAGGGCTTTGGTACATCGTCAGCAACGGCGCCAGCGACTACATGTTTGCCCTGGCCGATATCACCGTCCCTCTGTGCGATCGCCTGCGCTGTATTAATGCCTTTGAGATTCTCTTTCGTGAACTGTTTGCCGCCCGCTGTTCTCCCCACCTCTCTCACCGAGACGAACCCGGCGCTAATCCGCTCAACGTTACCTGCTACATGTGGTGGGACTTGCTGCCCCTTTGCCCCGTGACAGAGGAACGAGAGGCTATTTTTGAAGCTGTCTGGCGATCGCAGACCGCCATGCTGCACCTGCCCGCGATCGCCTGTCAGGAAGCAGCCCTGCACGGCATGGGCCACTGGCTCGAAACCAACGAATCCGCGATCCAAGCCACCATCGACACCTGGCTGCGGCAGCATCCTCACATTCGCC
The DNA here is from genome assembly GCA_010671965.1 of Leptolyngbya sp. SIO4C5. Classification (GTDB taxonomy): domain Bacteria; phylum Cyanobacteriota; class Cyanobacteriia; order Phormidesmidales; family Phormidesmidaceae; genus Sphaerothrix; species Sphaerothrix gracilis. The sequence goes on along the minus strand of JAAHIC010000093.1, from coordinate 8,462 downwards.
CAGAGCTACGGGCCTATGCCCAAAGTGCTCGCTGTGGCTGCGTTTTGTAGGTCATTAACCCTGCATTTGCCTCGCCAGCTCCACGCAGGTCGCCATCGGCGCGTCAGTTTTAATCGCCTGAAAATCCAGATGGGTCAGCGCTGCCCGGTAGCCGCGATCGCGCAGGCGCTGAATCAGGCGATCGCGGCGGGGAATATCGAGCTGACCGTGACGACCGATTTCGCCCAGGGTGAAATAATAGGGGGGCAAATCCGCCTCATCCGCCATGATTTGCAGCAGCTTCACCCGGCGCGGCCAGTGCCAATCCTGAGCCAGCCGGACCATTTGCGCTAGAAAAGCCGCATCGTGCAGCGGTCCCAGCCACAGAGGGCCGCTGAGGGTCAGCGGTCGGGCCGTTTCGTGCGCCTCACAGGCGGGGCAGCGAGCATCCCCCAGCCTGCGCCAGGAAACTGTTTGGTAATGGCCGCAGCCATGACAATAGCCCAAAAAGCCGTAATGCTCCACCGTCCAGGGCTGATCCATTACCAGCCGCAGCATCACCCGATGAACGGTGCCGTTAAATAGAGAAAAGACGGGCTGAACCTGCATTCCCTTCGCCGCCGCCTGCTGCAGCGCCGTGCCAATCAGCAGCCGCAGCCCCTGTTCGTGTACGGCCGGATGGGCGCGGGCGATCGCGCCGTAAACCTGTAGGCTCCTATCCGGATTATGGCCGCCGGTGGTGCGAGTGTCGGTGCTGGTGAGGTAGAGCAGTCCGCCCACCTTGGTAGCCCACAGCCCCGTCTGCAGAAATGGGGTCGGGCTGCCGAAGCTATCAATATCTACCAGATCGTAGAAATCGCGCTGCTGGTAGCAGCTAAAGAAAATTTGGTTAGCATCCTGCTGGGTAATGCGGTAAGAGCGGGGGCGCATTCCCACCGCTAAATTTTGGGCTAGGGTTGGCTGCACCTGCGGATTGGCCTCATTGGCCCAGACCCAGTCGGCTTCAGCCTCGAGCTGATAGCGCAGGGGCCGCACGCCGCAGCCCGTCATCGCGTCCAGCACCCGCAGTTGACCCTGCTGAATTTTGTAGAGCGCTGCGGCCAAGACCGCCAGATCGCGCCCCACCTGACTGTGAGGACGGTAGAAGCTCTGATCGGTGCGGAAAAAGGCTTTGCCCTCGCGGTACCAGCCCGACTCAGCATTCATCGGCGACTGACATCTAAAACCTGAGCGATCGCCGCTTCTAAGCTAGCCTGATCCAGCGTCGTCAGCACAAACACTTCCTGCACCGTCTTGGCCTTGCGCGCAATCAGCTTGAAGCCGCCGCGAATCGGCACGGACACTTTGAGCTGGAGCTGGGGGATATGCGATCGCGTCCTTTTAATTTCGCCGGGGGTAATCGTGCGGATGTGATCTACATCCACGAGCTTTTTCAACACCGGAATCAGCTTGGGAATGTGGGTGGAATGATTCCAGACTAAGCGGCCCTCAGACGACTTCCCCATAGAACTTCTCGGCTAGGCTCGCTCTAGAGGTGCCATCGTCAGACCAGCCCGGCTAAGCTGACTGTGATAGAGTTCTGCCTGCTCTAAAGGACCAATCCAAACAATGGCCTGTCCTTCGTTGTGAATCTGATGGGTCAAATCCCAAGCGCGATCGCTAGACATGTTGGGAATGTACTTCATCAGACAGTCAGCCACGTGCTTGAACGTGTTGAAGTCGTCGTTTAGAACGATAATTTTGTAGTTGGGATAAGGCTTGCGGGTGACTTGACGAGATCGTTCTGGGGCAATGGCTGGAGAGGAAGAAACCGCTTTGGGTGCCACCGAAGGTACCGAAATCATAGTCACAACAAGGTATGAGAGTTTTAACGAAAATCCATGCGCGAATGTTTGTACTTAGTTTACCGAATCTTTCGTAAAGCTTAAGCCAGGAAAGCATTTAAGGTTAGCCGAAGCTGACTGAGAACAGAGGGCTCAGCCAGTGCATACGCGCCGCCATTTCCCGATCATACGACATCACCGGGACGCTCTCAGTAGCTAACTAGGCAGTTTAACTTAGGCGATCGCCCACTGCACCAAGGTTCTGACGCCGTAGCCCGTACCGCCAGGATTGTTGTAGCCGCTTTCTTTCTCGGTCCAAACGGGGCCAGCTACGTCTAGGTGCGCCCAGGCAGTTTCTTTGACGAACTGCTGCAGGAAAAGTGCCGCCGTGATCGCCCCACCGGGACGCGGCCCGGTATTTTTCATATCCGCCACTACGGACTTCATGCCGTCAAAGTATTTTTCTTCCAGCGGCATCCGCCACAGCTTCTCCCCAGTTGTTTCCGCCGCTTGGACAATGCTCTCAGCTAGCTCGTCGTCAGGACTCCACAGTCCGGCAATGTCGTCACCTAGGGCAATCATGCAGGCCCCTGTCAGGGTAGCTAGATCGAGGATGGCGTCCACCCCTAGCTTTTCGGCAAAGACGAGGGCATCGGCTAAAGTGAGGCGGCCTTCCGCATCGGTGTTGTTGACCTCAATGGTTTTGCCGTTGGAGGCGGTGAGAATATCCCCCGGACGCAGGGCCCGACCGCTAATCATATTCTCAGTGGCAGCACTGATAAAGTGGACTTCCACATCGGGCTGGAGCTGGGCGATCGCCTTAGCCGCCCCCAGCGTAGCCGCCGCGCCGCCCATGTCGATTTTCATCATTTCAATGCCGCTGCCCGCCCCTTTGATGTTGAGGCCGCCGGAGTCAAAGGTAAGACCTTTGCCGATGATGGCGAGTTTGCGACGCGGCGTACCGCTAGGCTTGTAGGTCAGGTGAATAAACTTAGGTGGCAGGTCAGAAGCTTGGGCGACCCCCAGATAGGCGCCCATCCCCTGCGCCTCACACGCTTCCTTTTCTAAAACTTCTAGGTCTAAGTCGTGGGCCTGCGCAATCTCAGCGGCAGCCTCAGCCAGATAAGCGGGCGTGACAATATTGGGCGGGGCTGATACCAGCTCACGGGCTAAAACCACGCCGTTGTAGATAGCTTGGGCTTTAGCAATGGCGCTGTCCTGACCCGCGAGGTCAAGCAAATGAATCGTTTCTACTTTGGAGACCGATTTGTCTTTATTCTCTGACTTAAAGCGCTTATCCTGATGCAGCGCCAGCGCTGCCCCTTCGGTCATGGCCTGGGCTGCTACCTCCGGCGAAATCGAACCCCGACCAAACTGCAGTCCTACCTCGGCGCACTTTTCTTTGTTGGCTAGCCGGGCGGCGGCGGCAGCGGCCTTGCGTAACCCCTCAGCGCTGAGGGCATCCGCTCCCCCTAAACCCACAACTCCCAGCTTGCGAAAGGGACCATCGTTACCCACACGAATGGCGGCGCTGCTGCCCGCTTTCGCCTCAAACTCAGACTCCTCAATCAGCGCCTGCAGCAGGCCGGAGAGGGATTTGTCTAAGTCTGCAAAGGCTGCTTTGAGCGGTAAGTCTGCCTCTGTGAGTCCGATGATTAAACAATCTCCGCTCCAGTCTAGACAGGATTTATCGGATGCTTGAAAGTCCATTCGCGATTCGAAGTAACGTAGGTTCGCCTTGTTTCTGGCGGGTGAGAGCGGTTAAATTTCAGTCTCTCCCGGCTAGACTAGTCTACTGCAATTTTATTCTCTCTAGCCGAGTCGCTCCGGTGCGATCGCTCCCCTATTTTTTTGCTAAAACTGCTTAATAGAGAGAAGCTGCCCGACTCGCCAAGGAATTTGCCATGCTCAAGCATCTAAAGCAAAATATGCCCCTGCTGGCGCTGGTGGGGGTCAGCACGCTGTCGTTGGGCATGTTCGTAGGCTTAGCCGATCTGCTAGTCGAAGGCGGCCTCTGGGGGCGCTGGCAGCGGTCTACCTCTGACGCCGCGCTGGTCGAGCTAGGGGCAGAGACGGATTCGCCAGTGCTGCAGCTGGTCAATCAGCCAGTGGCTGAGCGCACCGCTGAGCTGAGCGCGATCGCACAGGGCGGCAAAGGGCGGGAGCAGGCCAGAGCGCGCTATCTGCTGGCGACAGATTTAATTGAGCAGGGACGGGGCGGCTCCGCCATTGAGCTACTGACAGGCTTGGAAAAGGAGTACCCCACTTTAGCGCCCTATGCCTTGATTAAACGGGGACAGGCCCAGGCGGCAGCGGGACAAGCCGAGGCAGCCCAGGCGAGCTGGCAGCAGGCTGTTGAAGACTATGGCGATCAGCCTGCGATCGCGGCAGCTTTGTATCAGTTGGGCCAGTCCAATCCCCAGTACTGGGATCAGGCGATCGCAGAGTTTCCGGCCCATCCGCTCAGCGTCGAGATCGCCCGGCAGCGCCTAGAGCAGCAGCCTCAGGGCGAGAATACGCTGGCGTTGCTAAAGCAGATCGCTCAGCACGGCCTCCATCTCAGCGGCTATGAAACCTACCTTGATCGCCTGGTGGCAGAATACGGCAGTCAGCTTCAGCCCGAAGACTGGCAAACTATTGGCTTCGGCTACTGGGAAATTCAGCGCTACGGCAAAGCCGGACCCGCCTACGCTAAAGCCCCGCCTAGCCCCCGCAACGCCTACCGAGCCGCGCGGGGCCTACAGCTAGGGGAGCGCAAAGCCGCCGCGATCGCTGCCTATCAGCAGCTAGACGCTCAGTTTCCGGAAGCCCCTGAAACTGCCGAGGGCCTGCTGAAGCTGGCGAATTTGCTGCCTCAAGAACAGGCCATTCCGGTACTCGATCGGGTGATTGAGCGGTTCCCGGAGGCGGCAGGCGAAGCGCTCAAACTGCGGGCCAGAGATTTAGAAGCGCTTAACAGTTCCGATTCGGCGGCTCAAGCCCGTAAGTCAGTCCTGAGCCAGTACAGCGACTCAGAAGCTGCGGCAGAGCTGCGGTGGCAGTATGCCGAAAACGCCGCCAACCAGCAGGATTTAGCCGCAGCCTACAGCTGGGCGCGGCAGCTAGTCGAGGCAAATGCCGACAGCGAACTGGCTAGCAAAGCGGCCTTCTGGGCAGGCAAGTGGGCCCAGCGTTTGGGCCAGGAGCAGGCGGCTCAGCAGGCCTTTGAGCAGACTCTACTGCGCTACCCAGAGTCTTACTACGCCTGGCGAGCCGCCGTAAGATTGGGCTGGCCCGTTGGCGACTTTGAAACGGTGCGATCCCAAACCCCTGATATTACTCAGCCCGCCCAGCGATCGCCGCTGCCAGCAGGGTCTGAGCAGCTACAAGAGCTGCATCAGCTAGGCCAAGACCAAGACGCCTGGCAGCTTTGGCAGAGCGAGTTTACCAACGTGCAGGAGCCGACGGTAGCCGAGCAGTTCACCGACGGGCTGATGCGGCTAGGGATTGGCGATAATCTGGACGGCATTTTTATGGTGTCTAGTCTGGCATGGCGCGATCGCCCAGCCGAAAAAGAGCAGTTCCAGGCGCTGAAGCAGCAGCCCGCCTATCGTCAGGCGCTCTATCCTTTCCCTTTTGCCGAGGAGATTGCGGCCTGGGCCAGCCAGCAGCAGCTTAATCCCCTGCTGGTCACAGCCCTAATTCGGCAGGAATCCCGGTTTGAGCCCCAGATTCGCTCCTATGTGGGCGCAGTAGGGCTGATGCAGGTGATGCCGGACACCGCCGACTGGATTAAGGCCCAGACCGGATTTACCGATCTGAATCTGGAAACCCCCTCAGACAACATCAAGCTGGGCACCTGGTATCTCGACTATACCCACTCAGAATACGGCGACAATTCCCTGTTTGCAGTGGCTAGCTACAATGCAGGCCCCGGCAACGTGGCTGACTGGATCAGCCGGGGCAACTTTACCGACCTAGATGAATTTGTTGAGCGCATCCCCTTTCCTGAAACGCGCGGCTATGTAGATTCGGTCTTTGGCGGCTACTGGAACTACCTGCAGCTTTACAATCCGGCGATCGCCCAGCTCATGCAGAATCACGCGCAGCAATCGCCCTCACCCCTGCCAGAGCTAGAGTAAGCCGCTGCAAACCAGGCATCTCTGACCATGCGCAGGCTCGCTCTCTGCAGCGAAAGACTTCATAATCCAGAGTCCATCCAGTAAGATAAGCACTAAACGCAGGGAATTGCCTGAAGATTTTGGACGTACTGGCGTGGCTAATTTAGATTCAGATCAGCTAGAGCAACTGCAAGAGGTCGGCACCTACCTCCGTCAGGTTCGCCATGAGCTATCACAGTCAACTGAGGAAATTGCAACCCGCATCTTTATTCGGCCTTCCCTGCTGCGGGCGATCGAGGAAGCCGATCCCGATCCGCTGCCTGAACCTGTCTTCATTCGCGGCTTCATCCGGCGCTATGGGGATGCGTTGGGACTCGACGGGACTGAGCTGTCTAAAAACTTCTCGGTGAGAACGGCAATGGCCTATTCCACCGCTACGGCTCCCCCAGCGGCCTACATTGCTAAGCCCCTGCCGCCTGAACCGGTGGCGACCACCACAATGGATGAGCCGCCCGCACCGCCGCCCAGTCGGCGCCGCAGTGAATCGCCTAATCCGGGGCCGCTCCTAGCGATCGGGGCTTTCGTTCTGGTGATTATTGGTGCGGTAGTTCTGTTGCCCAATTTATTGCGATCGCCCACCGATGCGCCCGAACCACCGCCCGAAGCGGTCAATCCAGAGCCAATCGACCCCGTCACTCCAGAACCGGAGGTCGCTCCCGAATCTGCCGATGATGCCGAATCAGCAGCGCCCGCTTCTACAGCGCCCGTCAGCGTCAGCGTTGATCTCAGCGGCGATTCTTGGATGCGGGTGATTGTAGACGGCCAGTCTCAGTTTGAGGGGCTTTTGAGCGAGGGTAGCCAGGAAACCTGGGAAGGCCAGCAAGAAATCACGGTGACAGCAGGCAATGCCGGGGCTGTAGCGCTCTCAGTCAACGGACAAGAGGCGACTCCCATTGGCAACCTAGGCCAGGTTGAGACAGTTACCTATACCCCTGATTCTGGCCAGTAATCAAGTCGCGGACTGTCGCCATCGGGTTGATTAGACTGGATCCTGCCAGCTAGAAACGCATCTCGGTACAATATTGAGCAGTTGCCATTTTGTAAAGGAAGTCCGCATTTGCTATGACGCCTCCCTCCAACTTAGAGACAGCGGATAAAACGGCTGATCTCAAGCCAAATCGGGCTGAGGATACTAAGTCAAAAGATTTTTCAGAGGATGATTTACCCGATGACGTTGAGATGTCTCTCTTCGATCATCTGGAAGAGCTACGGCTGCGGATTTTCTATGCGCTAATCGCGGTCGTTGTGGGCGTGGTAATTTGCTTTGTCTTCGTCAACCGCATTGTGGCGCTGCTGGAAATTCCGGCTCAGGGGGTTAAATTTCTGCAGCTTTCACCGGGAGAATATTTTTTCGTCTCCATCAAAGTAGCCGGATACAGTGGCTTGCTGATAGCCAGCCCGTTTATTCTCTACCAAATTATTCAGTTTGTCCTGCCAGGACTCACCCGGCGCGAACGGCGACTGATCGGCCCGATTGTGCTGGGATCTAGCGTCCTGTTTGTGGTGGGCTTAGGGTTTGCCTATATTGCTCTGATTCCAGCCGCACTCAACTTTTTTATTAACTACGGCGGCGATGTGGTTGAGCAGCTTTGGTCAATCGATCGCTATTTTGAGTTTGTGCTGCTGCTGCTGTTTAGTACGGGATTGGCTTTTCAAATCCCGGTTATTCAGCTCCTTTTAGGACTGTTGGGTATTGTGTCTTCTAACGCTATGCTCAAAGGCTGGCGCTATGTTTTGCTGGGAGCCGTTGTATTAGGCGCTGTTCTAACGCCCTCAACCGATCCGGTAACGCAGAGCCTGCTGGCCGGTGCCGTTTTATTTCTGTATTTTGGCGGCATTTTCATGGTCAAAGGCATTGGTCGCTAGTGGGGCAAACCGTACGTTTTAGCCTAGGTTTAATGCCTTTTAGCCATTTGAGAGGTTGTTAAGATCCCAGTAGACTTCTTTTTTTCAAAGTTAGTCTTCAATCGTTGCGAGTTTTTATAAGGAGTTAGTGGTGGAGATCAACTGCGCTGAAGCCTGCGTCAACGGCTGTGTTTTAGGAGATGAATGTCCCAACCTTGAGTATAAGCAGCAGGCTACTGAGTTTATCAAAGATACCTCTTTAGACGACATGCTGAGAATGGCCGATGAGGCGGTTCGGAAAAAGATGATGGAACGTGCTTCTCAGCCACCTAAATGGGTTCTCCCGGACGACCAGTAGAGATAAGTAGCTATTTTGACTCTTAGGTCAAATTTCGAGGTAGCAAAAGGTTCAATTAAGTAGTTTTGAGGCCGCAGCTTTGCTGGGGTCTTTTCTTTAAAGAAGAGAGATTTTTTGTTGGTTTTCAACCAGACGAGCTATAGCTTCATGCAGCTTTGTGTGGCTCAAAATCCAGTGCCTAAAATAGAAAATCACTTTATCGTCTGAGTAAATGAGTCGTCAGCATGATTCTTTTTGAAGAAGAGGACGTTATGCTAGAAAAATTGATAGAAATCAGCATGGCTGCTGATTTCTATA
>JAAHIC010000929.1 GCA_010671965.1 Leptolyngbya sp. SIO4C5 | reverse complement strand
AGGTGCCAAGGCTTTTCCATTGCATTCAACACCTAGAAAACTCTAGCTCATAGCCGCTACAGCAATGACGCCATATTGAGTTGGCAGCTTTTGCAAATAAGTTTGAAGATAAACTTGCACTTACCCTTAAACTTCGTGCTACCTTAACGGATGGGAACTATTTTCGGTTTACATTACGTTTTTCGAGTTTTTCGAACGTTTCTCCGAATCTAAGTCTCTGCACCCTTTTGGTTCTGGAGATAATCAGTGTCAATTTACATAGGTAACCTGTCGTACGATGCCACCCAGGAAGATCTTTCTGAGGTTTTTTCAGAGTACGGCACCGTTAAGCGAGTACAAATTCCGACTGACCGGGAAACTGGGCGTGTCCGTGGATTTGCTTTCGTTGAAATGAGTAGCGATGAAGAAGAGGCTGCAGCCATCGATGCGCTAGACGGGGCGGAATGGATGGGCCGAGACTTGAAAGTTAATAAAGCCAAACCGCGTGAGCCTAGAAGTGGCGGCGGCGGTGGCGGCGGCTGGGGCGGTAATCGGGGCGGCGGTAATCGGCGCTACTAATCGCTTAACGTCATAGTTTTGCAGCTCGCATTCAAGGGTAGGCGTCTCGTCTGCCCTTTTTGAGTTGAGTTATCTGTTTACATGAGTATCCTGACATTTCAATCGGTTCACAAAGACTTCGGCATTAAAGAGATTCTGCGGGAGGCCAGCTTTAGCATTGGCGATCGCGAAAAAGTTGGCCTCATTGGCACTAACGGCTCTGGCAAATCCACGCTGCTGAAGATGATTGCCGGCAGCGAGCCGATTGACAGCGGCGATCGCTGGGTTAATCCCGGTGCCAGAGTGGTCTATCTGCCGCAGCAGCCAGATTTAGACGATGACAAAACTGTTTTAGAACAGGTCTTTGCTGACAGCACTGAGCAAATGTCTCTGGTGCGCGAATATGAAACCTTGTCCCATCAGCTAGCTCAGGCTCAAGGCGAGGAGCTTGAGCGACTGATGAATCAGATGGCGCGGCTGAATGAAGCAATGGAAACCGCCAACGCCTGGGATTTGGAAACCAACGCCAAGATTATCCTCACGAAGCTAGGCATTGAAGACTTTGAGGTCAAAGTCGGCACGCTTTCGGGCGGCTATCGCAAGCGAATTGCTCTGGCAACAGCGCTTCTGTCAAATCCTGATTTACTACTGATGGATGAGCCAACCAACCACCTAGATGCCGAGTCGGTTGAGTGGCTGCAAACTTATTTGCAAGGCCATCAGGGATCGATTTTGCTGGTGACGCACGATCGCTATTTTCTCGATCAGGTCACCAACCGGATTTTAGAAATCGATCGCGGCGATTTTTATACCTACGAAGGCAACTATGCCTACTACCTAGAGAAAAAGGCGGAAGCGGAAGCGGTTGAGGTAGGGCGTCAGCGCAAGCACGCTAACGTGCTGCGGCGCGAGCTGGAATGGCTTAAACGCGGCCCCAAAGCCCGCAGCACTAAGCAAAAGGCGCGGATCGATCGCATCCAGGACATGCAGGAAACCGAGTTCAAGCAGTCTCAGGGCAAAGTCGAGATTGCTACAGCGGGTCGGCGAATTGGCAAAAAGGTGATTGAACTGGCAGGGGTGTCAAAGTCCTACGGCGATCGCACTCTGATCTCAGACTTTACCTATGAATTTTCCCCCAGCGATCGCGTTGGCATTATTGGTGGCAACGGCGCAGGCAAGTCAACGCTGATGAACATCATCACGGGCCGCACTGAACCGGATGCGGGCCAAGTTGAAATTGGCGGCACGATTCACATTGGCTACTTTGATCAGCACTCAGAAGATCTCATTGCCGCTGTCAACCAGGAACAGCGCGTCATCGACTATATCAAAGACATTGCTGCCTACGTGACGACGGCAGATGGTTCTCTAAATGTATAA
>JAAHIC010000928.1 GCA_010671965.1 Leptolyngbya sp. SIO4C5 | reverse complement strand
ACGAGAGTGGGTGACGGGAGGTCAGACGTGTGCGCTGCCGAGCTGTTGCTAATGCTGGCGGTGCTGTGGCGATCGCGGCAGTCAGGTCACTACTCTAGCGAAGAATACTTTGGGATTGAAGCAGCGGAGCTGTACTGGCACTTCGTAGACGTGGTGTGGATTATTTTGTTCTTGCTGCTCTATATCTTGTAGAGAGGCTTAGCGTTCTGCAGTACCGGGTTTGCTGTGATCTAAAAAACGAGCCCGCTAGAGGTGTCTGAGGGCACCTCTTTTTTATGGAATTTCCTTAAAGCATGGGCAAGACCGCTAGATTTTGATACAACTAATGAGCAATTCCTGTATCAGCCCTTTTTAGGAGCCTCTCAGGTAAAGTGTACGAATGCGCCTAAAATATGCTATCAGCAGAGCGGTTTGTAGTTTCCTTTCCGGAGTCTAAATGCATCAGCAGTCTCCTCTTAATTCCACTCAGCGAAGACTGGCTCGACGGCGCCGAGCGCATCTGCGCCGCAAGAGACGTTCGGCGCAGATGAAGCGATGGGGTCGTCTTTCTGTCTCTAGTGTATTACTGCTGGTCATTATTGCTTCTCTACTAGAGGCTTTTACAGCAGCCCGCAGTCAGCCTCAAACCTGGCTGCAGCTGCAAACGCCGCTACAAAAAACGCTGCGAGATCAAGAAGCCGGTTCCAAAATTTCCGAACTGCTAGGAGTGAACGGACGACCGCAGCTTTCGCCCCTGCCTGTGGCCCAGGAGGTCTGGGAATGTGAGGTTGTGGTTGTAGGTGGTTCTTTGGGAGGCGTAGCTGCAGCGAGCCACGCCATGAACTCAGGTGCCCGCACCTGTCTGATTGAGCTGACCCCCTGGCTGGGCGGACAGATTAGCGCCCAGGGGGTTTCTGCTATTGATGAATCACGCTCTATGCGAGCGCGGCGCAATTTCTCGGCTAGCTGGAATGCTTTCAAAGATTTGATTTTGCAGCAGGTTGTAGAGCTACCCGTTTGGACACGGCTTTCACCTCGGCGGGTCAGCGAACTCAATAGCTGCTGGGTCGGAGAGCTGTGCTTTCCACCCAAAGCCGGGGCTGCCGCTGCTCAGACCTGGCTGCAGGATAAGGCTTCCAAAGCCCCCGGCAGTCGTTGGGGAACCTCGATTGCTTTCAAAGGCGCTGTCTTTGACATTACCGGACGCAATATTACGGCAGTCTACGCCGTCAAGCGCATTCCCAAAACGCTTGACTACGTGCCTCACGGACGCCTCTCACGGGAGTTGGTGAGCTGGTACTCCTGGTCACCTGATGAGACTTTTGAGAAGGTGCCAATTCGCCTACAGCCACCTGCGGGCAAAGACCTAGTCGTGATTGACGCGACTGACACAGGAGAATTAGTCGGTTGGGCAGGCATTCCTCACGCCACCGGCTCAGACTCGCGCACGCTAACTAAGGAAGTCAACGCTCCCGAAAGAGGCAATCCCTACTGCACCCAGGGGTATACGTTTCCGTTTGCGCTCGCTGTTTTCAATGACGGGGGCGGCAGCTTAGAAATGCTAGAGCAGGTACAGCCTGGCTACTCCCGCGAAGAGCATCAGCGCTGGTTTGCGATGGAGAATTTTCCCATGTTTGATCGCGGGAGCTTGTTCAACTACCGCCGTATCATCAGTACTGCTTACAGCGATCCGATGAAGGGGCCAACCCATCCGGGCGACGTGAGCGTTATTAACTGGAATCGTGGCAACGATTGGGTTTGGATGGATCCGCCGCTGATTCTAACCGATAGCAAACTTGAGGCGTCTGGGCAGCGGCAAAACTGGTTAGGTGGCCTAGATTTAGACTCTTTGCGAGAGGGAGAAAATCATGCCCTCCTCTTTTCAGAATGGCTGATTAAAAATCAGTCTTTGTCCAGCTTACCGCTAGCACATTTAGCTGGACCGGATGGGTTGG
>JAAHIC010000927.1 GCA_010671965.1 Leptolyngbya sp. SIO4C5 | reverse complement strand
GCTTACGGACTCCACTACGTCAAACAGCTAGACGAGCGCGGCAAATACCCGCTGACCATTTGGCCCTATCACTCCATGCTGGGGGGTATTGGTCATGCTTTGGTTTCAGCTGTAGAGGAAGCCTGCTTTTTTCACAATCTAGCCCGCAACAGCCAGACTCGTTTTGAAGTCAAAGGCAGCAACCCCTTTACCGAAAACTATTCGGTCTTGAGTCCGGAGGTGCTGCAGGATGAAGCCGGCAGGGCGATCGCTCAAAAAAACAGCAGCCTGATTGAGAAGCTGCTTGCTTTTGACAAGGTGGTAATTGCGGGGCAGGCCAAGAGTCACTGTGTAGCCTGGACAGTTGATGATCTGCTGAGGGAAATTCAGGCGCGAGAGGCAGCCCTTGCTAAAAAAGTTTATCTCCTAGAAGACTGCACTTCTCCGGTGGTGGTGCCGGGAGTCGTAGACTTTACCGAACAGGCAGATACCGCCTATGGCCGCTATGCCGAGGCGGGAATGCATCTGGTGCAGTCTACCGAGGCGATCGCAGACTGGCCGCTCTGAGGGTGAGAGGTGATTTGGTAAGGAACGGTTTTCAAACCGTCTCCTGCTTCTGCTGGATAGCGCTGCCGTTTTGCTGCACTACATGGGTTAGCTCGTGGGCAATCAGTTCTTGCCCCCCCTGGTTACCCGGATTGTAGGCCCCCTGGCGGAAGAAAACGTCTTGCCCGGTGGTAAACGCTTTGGCGTTAATAGATTGATTCAGCTGATCTGAGCGCGCATCCGTATGGACTCGTACGCCGCTGAAATCCGCTCCCAAAGCCTGTCCCATTGAGTTTTGCAGACCCGCATCTAGGGGCTGCCCTTGGCCGCGCGAAGCCTGAATCGTGGATTCTAAATCCTGCTCGGCCTGCATTTCACCTGTGGCTTGCCGCTGCAGCATTGGTTTCATCTGCAGTTCGTCTTCCTCTTCAGGCATGGCCTCACGCTGCAGCATCGGCTTCATCTGCAGTTCATCCTCTTCTTCGGGCATGGCCTCGCGCTGCACGTCTAGCTTGCCCTGTAGCAGTTCCTCTTCTTCGGGCATGGCCTCGCGCTGGACTGACTGCCCGGTTGGAGCCTGGGGTGAATTAATCTGACCCACGACCTGCTTGGCGACGCTGTCAGCTTCTTGTTCGTACTGGTCTCCCACTTCGCCAATCGTCAGCTTAGTTTGAATGGGAGCTGAGGCAGAGGGAAAAACAGAAACTTGATTGGGGTCGAACCCAGCCGTTTTTGCCTGCACTAGCTGAGTTTCGGCGCTGGCAGGTGCTTGCCGAACCCCAAAGGGCCGAGATTGAAGTGATTTAGCCTGGAGATGCGCCACTGTGCTCTGAGCGGTTGGAACTTTGGCTGTCTGTCTCGTACGCATAGCAGACCTCTAGCGGCTATTGATAAAAAGTCAATCCTGCCTCAAGTTTGGCATAGGTCAGTGGCGATCGCGCCGCATCGTCAAAAAAATTCGACTTAGGTCTAGTTACCCTGACCAGCTTCTTTCGCTCCGACGGGTGCCCAAAGAGCGGCTTCACTAGGCAAGGTTTGGGTCGCAAAGCGTTCGGGCGATCGCAGGCCGATCACAATCGGAATAGCTGCAACGAGGCAGGCTTGCAGAACGACAAAGCCGACTGTAAACAGAGGATGATAAACAGGAGCCTCACTCTGGTTTTCCCGCAGATCTTGAGTATGCATGGTCAGAAATAAAATAGCTTTATTTCTAAAGTAAACTCAAAAATCTGTATCGACTGCTACAGAAAGATAGATTTTTCAAGAGTTCACAATTCCTAGCAGCCGTGCACCTCGCCGTCGGGCATGGTGGTGCCGCAGAGATTCGTGCCTGCCGAAAAGACAATGCCTTCTAAGGTGGTGCCTAGCAAGCTAGCGTCTTCTAGATCAGTGCCGCGCAGGTTGGCATTGGTCAGGTTGGCGTTGGTTAAATC
>JAAHIC010000926.1 GCA_010671965.1 Leptolyngbya sp. SIO4C5 | reverse complement strand
TGCCATCTATCAGCTTTTTTACTTTGCTGAAGCGGGTATCTTAGCAGCGCGGATCAACCGCCTTTCGATCCAGCATCTGCACAATCACCTGGCAAACTCGAGCTGCACGGTGGCGATGCTAGCAGCTCAGCTAGGGGGATTTACCTTTAGCTTCACGCTGCACGGCCCCCACATTTTTTTCGAGCCTTATCGCTGGAGGCTCGATCAGAAAATCAAACAGGCCCTGTTTGTCAACTGCATTAGCCATTTTTGCCGCAGCCAAGCCATGCTGTTTGCTCCAGTAGAAACCTGGGACAAGATGCATATTATTCACTGCGGTGTTGATTTGAGTCTGTTTGAACCTACCGCTAGCTCAACTGACAAGGTTGAACTGCTTTATGTGGGTCGCTTGGCGGCGATGAAAGGCTTTCCTATTTTGCTGAAGAGCCTAGTAGAACTCAAGAATACGTATGCCAACCTACATCTGACGGTTGTTGGAGACGGTGAAGATCGAGCCAGTCTGGAAGACCAGGTAAAACAGTTAGGACTGCAAAAGATAGTCGAGTTTGTGGGCTATCAGTCCCAGTCGTCAGTACGTGAGTACTTGAAACAAACCGATATTTTTGTCTTACCTAGCTTTGCTGAGGGGGTTCCCGTCGTACTGATGGAAGCAATGGCTACTCAGATCCCTGTCATTGCCACCCGGATTGCGGGCATTAGTGAGCTTGTGGACGATGGCTGTAGTGGTTACTTGGTTCCCCCTGGCGATACGGCTTCCCTGCGGGAAAAAATCGAGGTTTTGCTTCAGGACGCAGACAGGCGGCAGGAAATGGGAAGGCACGGACGCCAAAAAATAGAAGCTGAGTTCAGCATCAGCAGCGAAGCCAAAAAATTTAAGCAGGTGATGGACTCACGCTTACGTAAAACGATACAGACGCCTATTCAAGCTTTTGGGACTCTCAGTTCGTAGTGAGAAGTTGGGCTTTTAATCTGAAACTCTGAGGCGCTAGGTTATTTCATGAAGGATTTTCTGACTAAAGTTTTATACATCTTGGGCGATCGCAAAAAAAGCCTCTTAACTTTGATTCTCGTATTCATAGCGACATCAATGCTAGAAGCTTTTGGCATTGGTTTGATTGGCCCTTTTCTATCTATTGCTTCTAATCCAGAGATAGTTCGAGAAACGGACACGCTATCACAGATTTTTGAGCTTAGTCAATTTGGCTCTGAACGTAATTTTGTTGCCTTCGTTGGTTTCATAATTATAATCCTGTTTTTTGTCAAAGCAATTGCCTATTTTGCTGGCAAGTTTTATACGTTTCAGTATAGTTTTGACCAGAAAAAAATATTGGTTTCAAGATTGCTTAAAACCTATCTCAAAGTTCCCTATACTTTTCACCTCAACAAAAATACGGCTACTATTATTAAAACAACGGTTTTAGAAACTAATCAATTCTGCAACTTATGCTTATTACCGCTGTTGGAAATTGTTTCTAATTTAATTGTCGTAACATCTTTAATTGTAGTTTTATTTATTACAGATTCGATTCTGCTCACGCTAATTCTGGCTGTACTGTTTCCTGTTGTTTTGCTGTTTTTTATTTTAAGCAAGAGTTTTCGGAAATGGGGCCAAGAAATGTCTGAGGCTCAGCAAGGAATGATTCGTACCTTGAATCATTCCCTTGGAGGCTTAAAAGAAACGCGCGTCATTGGATGCGAACAGTACTTTGAAGAAGAGATTGATCAATATTCTGCGTCCTATGCCAAAGCTGCAACGTTCTCAAACTCGCTTCAGCTTCTTCCCCGGACAGTAGTTGAAGCTGTATTGATTACATTTCTCATTGCTTTAACTTGCATTGTTTTACTTTCTTTTGAAAGGAACTTTGAGAATTTCATAGCTAGCATGGGTGTTTTTGCTGTTGCTGCTATGCGACTAATTCCATCAATTAGCTTGGCAAAGGATTGCATCACCAAGCTAATTGA
>JAAHIC010000925.1 GCA_010671965.1 Leptolyngbya sp. SIO4C5 | reverse complement strand
GTCGCTACGCCGCGCACCGCGAGGTGCCAAAGTTGAGCCGCTGAATTGTTTCACCGCTCGCATTTACACCATAGTTACCGTTTAAGGTGAGATTGAGGCCCTGTCGTAAGGGTTTAGCAATAGAAAGAGCGAGCTCATAGGCATCAGAGTCACCGTCGCGAGCCATTTGATAACGACCATTGAAGGTCGCTTGTACATCTTCAAAAATGCGCTGGCCATAGGAAATGCTGAAGTCTAGCTTATTAGGAGTTGTGCTTTGTTCTTCTGCCAGAGTCATAAAGTTATCACCGCGATATTCCAGTCCAAAGCGCAAAGTCCGCTGGGTATCGCTGCTAGCTGGCTGTAGTAAGTCATAAAAGAGCCGAACGGCAAAGTCTGTGCCAAAGTGAGGATCTCGGCTGACGGCAGCATCCCAAGTCCAGTTACCAATGGAGGTCGCCCACGTTCCTTCGAAGCCTATGAGTTGCCGTTCTAGATTTCCTTGAAAATAGCCGCCAAGCGTTAGCTGCTCTGTAATGCCCGCGCGATGAGAAAGCGTCAGCAACACTTCATCTAGATTGTACTGACGGGTAAACCCTCGATTTTCAGAAGGTAAACCCAAGCTATAGGCAAACTGCTCAACACCGGGGGCTAGCAGCTCACTGGCAACTCCAGTTGTAAACTCAAGCGTCTGTACTTGCCCCACATCATCGGTGATGACAAGGTTAACCTCGTTAACACCGGCGTTGAGTGGTAGATTACGGACATCTTGCGGCCCCGCTTCAAGTCTCAGCGTTTGCACTAATTGACCGTTGACAAAAGCCTGTACTGTAGCGGCTCGCTCCAAAAAGAACTCATAGCGGCTAATAGGACGAGTAACTCGATAAGGTTGCAGCGAAAAGTTGCGAGCTATGGTAATTCCGCCGCTTGGGACGCTGCTTTGATAGCCGCGTACAGGAACTGATAGATCGCCAATACGGTATCGAATAGCTTGAGAAACATCGTCGCGTACCAGGCTAAAGTTGCCGCGCTGCCAGGTTGAGGTGCGATTTTCCACAAAGCTCATCTGTCCTTCTAGCACCCAGCCATTGATATTCAGAGCACCATCGAAGCTCAGTAGCAGTGGTTGCCGGCCTATCTCATCGCGATTGCCTGTCCAAACCATCGCCTGTCCCCCGCGCACATTGAGATAGGCACTGCTGCTGCTGGGCTGTATTGCCGTGTCATAGCCCGACGGAACATCAGTGTTACCTACATCGGAGACACTAGTCGCACGTAAGGCGGCTGGTACATCGATGTGCAGTTCTAAGCGACGCTGATCAAAACTAATCTCCAAGCCAATATGACGAACATCGCGGAGATTGATTTGGCCTGTTGTACTTAAGGCTGATAGCTGTGACTGAACTTCTAACTTGACCTGCTCTTTAGTGACTTCTAATAAATCCGCAGCGTCAATAAAAATGTTTAGCTGATGACTGTCAATAATTTGTAAATAAGCCTGACCTTGCTGGTAACCATTAATGAAAAGGGGGACAACAACTTGCTGTCGTTCAGAATCGCGAGAACGCCCAAAGACGGCTTCAAAAAGCTGCTCCGTCTCACCGTTTTCTGAAGTTTCTGGAGGGGAAGAGGGAAGTCTCCCGTCCGCAGATGAGTTGTCTATAGCCTCAGCATGCCGTTCGTCAGATGTGGCTATTGGATTAAGGGAGGGTGAATCTATAGCCACTCTTTCTGTCTGCGAAGCCACTGTCCTATCTATTGGTTGCCCCTCTATTGGTTGCCCCACTGAGGATCTGGTAAATTCAGGCTCTGTGGGAAGTAACTCTGGAAGAATTGTCGCTGAGCTGGGATTTACGTCAAAGCTACTCTCTGTAGGAGAGAGTCTAGAAAGACGAGGACTGGCTTTCGCTAGTGGTACAGCGGTAGCCAAACGCTCGGAGCCAGATTGATTTTCCAATGTAGGGTGTGGAGTTGGGATGGGAAG
>JAAHIC010000924.1 GCA_010671965.1 Leptolyngbya sp. SIO4C5 | reverse complement strand
CTTGTTTTCCGTCGCCGCTTCAATGACAAGGTCGCAGTCCGACAGGTCCGCATTGTCGGCTGTCGGCGTGATGCGGGCGAGCGCCGCGTCCGCATCGCCCGCGGCCAGCGTCGCCAAGGAGACGCTGGGGTTCAACCTGTAGCCGCGATCGCCCTTTGAACCACTGCTGCAGAGCATAAATCCAGCTCTGACGAGGGGATGGCTGCTGCCAGGCTGCGAGCTGCTGTCGCTCCTGTTCTAGAAGTGTGAGTAGGGAGCGATCGCCATTGGCTTGAGCAACGGCAATGCGATGTGCTAACGCCGTCGCCATATTGGTTTGATGCTGCTGTCCAGACTGAAAATAAGTGTTTCCTAGAGTTGCCATAGTTCTAAGCCTAACGGGATAAATTTAGACAGGTAAAATAGCGTTAAAATTAACCTTCATCTTAAGTCTAAGCAAAATTTTCTGTATTGACGGCTACCTTCTGGCCTTTTATTTGCGAAAATACAGGCTAGCTTGACGATCTGGCGGTGATTGCTAGCACTTCAAAGTTCAGCCTTTAGCCTGAGGTACGCCCAGCAGGCTCCCTTAGCGTATGAGGAAAGACTATATACTTGTCCTCAGTTTCCTGAATTAGAGTGGCCGCTATGTCAGTAAAAAAAGTTGTCGGCTGGGTGATGCTGGTCTGTGCCGTGGCCCTGTTTACCGGCTGTATTCCCAACGGACTGGTCGAACGGGGGATTGAGCGAGAACTGCCCCAGTACATCGGCCCGGCTGACAGCTACGACGTTGACATTGATGGGCTAAAGGTTCGCTCCGGTGAAGCCCAGCGCATCCTGACCGTGGGTGAGCGGGTAAGACCAGAAGGCGCCCCCGTCATTGAGCGTCTGGAGCTAGAGCTGCGTAATGTGAAATACAACCGAGGCGAGGAGCGCTTAGAAAGCATTGAAAGCGCTCAGGCTACAGCCCGGATCTTGCCGACCGATCTAGCGGCTTTTTTGGAAACTGATGGCAATATTCGAGCCGCCGCGATCGCCCTGCAGCCGCCCAATCAGGCTACCTTAAACATTCAACCTGAAATTGGCAGCTTGCCGATTCCGGCAGGCATTGCCGTGACGCTGGTGGGTGAACTGGTGGGCGAAGGCAGTCTAATCAGCTTCAACGTCTCTCAAGTTAGCGCCGCTGGCATCAATCTGGGCCGTGAGGCCGCCCGCCGCATTTCTCAGAGCGTCAATCCTTTAGCAGATCTCTCTAGCCTGCCAATTACCCTCCTAATTCAGGATATTCGAGTGGAGAATGAGGCCATTATCCTAGATGTGGTCGCAGATCCGGCTAGTTTACAGCTACCCTAAGCGTAGCTAGGATAGGGTATCTGAGGCGATCGCTAAGAAAAGGCTGATAGTTGCAGCAAACTGCGCCTCATTCCAGTAAAATATCGGCTCATAGCGTGCTTTGGGTGTCGTCACACGGCTTTACAAACTTTGTTTCACCTTAGCAGTTCGACTCAGGTGTCTATATGACTTTTGTTGCTCCTCGTTCTGATAGCAGCCAAACCTCCCGCAAAAATATTCGAGAAAAGCTAGAGCAGCGCCTTCAGATGGTCTATACGCCCAAGGAGGCCGCTGAAGACAAAGCCAAAACCTCCCAACCGTCCTCGCCGCCGATGGTGACACTCACCAACATCGGCAAAACCTATCGCAACGGCAGCAAAGCTCTGATTGACGTTAACCTGCAGGTTAAACGTGGTGACTTTCTGTTTGTCACAGGGCCGTCAGGATCGGGCAAGTCAACCCTGCTAAAGCTGCTCTACGGCCAAGAACGCCCTTCCACTGGGGAAATAATTGTCAACGACCACGACCTGACCAAAGTTAGGGGCAATCGGCTGGCTAAGCTCCGCCGCCGCATTGGTATCGTCTTTCAGGATTACAAGCTGATTCCCCACAGCACAAACTCGACATTCTCGGCCACGGTGCGGCGGGGAATCA
>JAAHIC010000923.1 GCA_010671965.1 Leptolyngbya sp. SIO4C5 | reverse complement strand
GGCAGAAGATGTGTTTGAAGAGTTGGGCACCGGACGAACTTTGCTTATTTTGGGCGAGCCGGGATCTGGGAAAACCGTCACGCTGCTCAAAATTACCCAAAGCCTAATTCAGAGGACTGAGAATGCCTTGAGTCAGCCGCTACCAGTGGTGATGAATCTGTCATCCTGGTCTAAAAAGCAATATGGAATCGCAGAATGGGTGGTTCAAGAACTGTGTGAATCGCCGTATTACGTCTCTCAATCTTTGGCGAGAACCTGGGTAGAGCAACAGCAGCTAATTTTGTTATTAGACGGATTAGATGAAGTAGACATTGAATACCGAGAAAAATGCGTCAGGTATTTGAACAAGTTTGTGCAAGAGCATGGCCTGATTGAGCTAATTGTCTGCAGTCGTATTCGTGACTATGAGGCGCTATCAGTGCGTCTGAGGTTGCAGAGTGCTATCTACATTCAGCCTCTCACCTTGCAGCAGGTCAATCGATTTCTTAAACAGGCTGGAGAGCCACTGGCCAATTTAAGAACTGTGCTCAACGAAAATCAGGAGCTGCAAACCCTGGCTGCTTCACCTTTAATCTTGAGCATCATGAGCTTGGCCTATCAGAACTGCGCCAAAGAGGCTGTGGTTCGCTCAGGTAACCCCCAGGTGCAGATAGCTCATTTATTCAACACCTATGTGGAGCGTATGTTTCAGCGCCGCAATGCGGTCAAGGAGTATTCCAGAGAGGAGACGCTGCGCTGGTTAGTTTGGCTAGCCCAGCAGATGGTGCGCCAGTCTCAGTCGATCTTTTTGATTGAGGATATGCAGCCTGTTTTGCTGACTAAACCGTCTCAAAGAAAGCTGTATCGCACGCTCAGTGTTCTTGGCATTGGCCTATTATTGGGCTTAGCAGGCGGCTCAATTCACGGTATTGATGCCGCCATTAGCCATCCTGGAGAAGCAGATTTGTGGCACAGACTCTCAGATGGCCTTTGGGAAATGCTTATCATTGGCTTATCGAGCGGCTCGATCTTAGGCTTAATTGTCGGCCTTTACCCAGAAACTATCCAAACGGTTGAGACGCTGAGATTTTCCGAACGAGGGCTGCAGCAGGCACTGATTCAGGGCATTAAGATAGGCATTTTTTGTGGCATTGTTGGCGGCCTAATCTACGGCTTTTTAGTTGGACTAGTTTGGGGATGGGGACCAGCGGCAGGCTTGTTAGATGGGTTTTTGACTGGACTCATTTTTGGCATTGCGTTGGGCTTGACCAGCAAGCTAAAAGGACCAGAGATCGAGCAGACGTTTATTCCTAATCAAGGCATTTGGCGATCGCTGAGAAATACAATTATCAGCGTTGTCATCGGAGGATTGCTTGGAACCTGTTTAGGCGGTCTGATCTATGGCTTGGTGATCTATGAACTGCTTGGTCAGCTCATCGGCAGTCTTTCCTACTTTAAGTTTGCTAGCTTGCTGCGAGAAGTGGCCTATGGCGGCGTAATTGGTCTAGCAGGAGGTATTTTGGGCGGCTTTATTGGTGGTGGCGGCCCCGCCTGCGTTAAGCACCTGATGCTACGGCTAATTCTTTGGCGCAATCGTTGTATCCCCTGGAACTACGCTCGCTTTCTGGACTATGCCAGCGATCGCCTCTTCCTGCAGAAAGTGGGCGGCGGCTATATTTTTATCCATCGCATGTTGCTGGAGCATTTCGCTCAGATGAAGCGATGAAGGAGCCGCTATCAAACGCTCATCAGAGCCTGAAGATCTCGGAAAGTGCGCTGGACAGTGTGCAAATCGGCGGTATTGCCGGGGGCGATCTGACAGTTACAGGACTTACGCATTGACAAAATCGACAAAACTAAGATTCAAGCGGTCCTACCCATCAGAGGTGCTTGGAGGATGAACTGACGAGCGACGTCTTGATAGAGATGACGTTGGAGCTCATACCAATTGCCTAACTGCTGGTGCCAGACTTGCAACTCCAACTCG
>JAAHIC010000922.1 GCA_010671965.1 Leptolyngbya sp. SIO4C5 | reverse complement strand
CCTTCAGCGTTGATGACTACATTGGCCTACCCGATGGTACCTATGGTCGAGTTGAGTCAATTGGCCTGCGCTCTACCAAGATCCGCACCTCCGGCAAGGGCACTTTAGCGATCGTACCGAATAGCTCTATTATTCAGTCAACCGTTGAAAACTTTACCGGGGCAAAGAAGGTGATGGCGATCGTCTACCTTACCTTCTACCGGGTTATTCCTGCCGATGAGCAAGCCCTGATTCGCCAGGTAATTTTGGAAAGCACCCAGGACATTTTTGGTATTGACTCTCGCAGTACGGATATTTTGTTCAAGGCTCTAGCCGGTGAAGGAAAATCTCAGGCTCAGATTACCTTTTTTATCCTTGGCTCTGGCGAAGTCTCAATGGAAATTCGCCGCCAGGTGCTGGATATTGCCAACCAAAACCTGACGCAAAGACTCAAAACATACGGTATTGCTTTCGATATTGACGAACCCACTATCTACGTTGATTCACCTATTACAATTTGACCTGTCGCTTAGCTAAAACTCTGCCGCTATTCGCGCTTCTATGAACTGGGATAGTATTCTGACAACTTTACAAATTAGTCCAGGCGAAATTCCTAAATGGATTATTTTTCTCCTGTGCCTGCTGCTGTCGATTCTAATAGGCCGCTACACGCCAGCCATTGTACGCTTAGTCGTACATCGCTTCTCCAGCGGACAGGTCACAGCTATCTATGACAGCCTAGTTGAGCCGATTCAGGGTACGTTTCGAGTGGCAGGGACTTTCCTGCTCATTTCCCTATCGATGGCTTGGCTGCGAGGCGATTATGAGATTCTCTACAACTTCTTCAATCCGCTCGTAGATTTAGCAGTGATTGCCAGCGTTGCTTGGCTCATCTCCCGCATCTTTCGGCAGGTTGTGCGCATCTACGGTATTGACCTGCTGAGAAAGCTAGGCCGCGAGGTTGACGAGCTGCTGTTGGTGTTTGAGACCCTAGCCAACGTTGCAATTGGCTTTATTGCAGTGCTGGCCTTCGCTCAAAGCCAAAACTTCAACCTCATTGGCTTAATGGCAAGCTTGGGAATTGGTGGTTTGGCGATCGCCTTTGCGGCTCAAAAAATCCTAGAGCAGCTCTTGAGTACGATTGTGCTGTATCTCGATCGCCCTTTTGTTCCCGGAGAGTACATCCGCCTATCCAACGGTCAGCTTGGGCGGGTGGAATCAATTGGCCTGAGATCTAGCAAAATTCGCACCTCTGCTAAAAGTACGCTGATTGTGGTGCCCAATTCCAACCTGATTAGCATGGAGATTGAAAACGTCTCACGGGCCAAGAAGGTAATGGTGCTGCTTTATCTAGACTTTGCTAAACCCCTAGACGAGCAAGATGCGGCTCTGGTCAAGCAGGTCGTCAGTCAAAGCACAGACTCTTTGTTTGGCATTGATCCAGGCAGTACCAGCATCTCTTTTTCTAATCCCGGAGCAGCTGAGGAAAACGGGTTTATTCGATATACCCGCGCTCGCGTCACCTTTTTCATCTTAGGGTCTAGCGATAACTCAATCGACCTGCGCAAACGCCTGCTAGAGCTCGCCAATGATTCGATTGCGAAGCAGCTAATCAGCTATGGTATTGAATTTAGAGTCCAAGACCCAACCGTTTACGTAGAATCGCCCGTGACCATTTAGTACGGTTTTCAGTAATTAAGCCCTGACGGCAAAAGCCCAGCAGGCCGATAAAATTAAAATAACGTCAAGGCCAATCAGATGAGGCTTAACTCTGCTTGGGTGTGGCAACTTTGCTCACCTAAGGTAGTTTCGTGTCATATTATTTTACAATTATTTATGATTGGCTATTATTAGCACTGTCACTACGGGCATAAAAATGGGCTTCAGGTCATGTTCTGCGTGATTGAGATCCAGTCCGCCATGACTATAGGGGCAACGCAGATTCCTTCTGAGTAACCTTTGGAGGTGGCAAAAATACCAATGTTGCGATA
>JAAHIC010000921.1 GCA_010671965.1 Leptolyngbya sp. SIO4C5 | reverse complement strand
AGAAGACGCCGGCCTGTCCCGTGATGATGTCACAATCCAGAACTTGGAAACGGGTGCGGCAGCCACAGCCTTTGCCGCAGGGCAGACCGATGCATTCGCAGGATGGGTACCGTTTTGACCAGTGCCTGCACCGCTTCTGGGCGCTCATCCACCATTGTCTGCGTCACTACCAGTAAGTCGGGAATGGCTCCTGGAAACTGCTCTGAGCTGAGCAGTTCCTTGCTACCTTCGCGCTCCAGCGCCGTGGCCCAAAACGGTACCCATCCTGCGAATGCATCGGTCTGCCCTGCGGCAAAGGCTGTGGCTGCCGCACCCGTTTCCAAGTTCTGGATTGTGACATCATCACGGGACAGGCCGGCGTCTTCTAGCGCTAGCGATAGCAAAAAGTCGCCCACGACCCCTTCTTCTAAAGCAATTTCTTTACCCACTAGATCGGGCACAGCGTTGATCTCTTCGGCAACGATCACTTTGTCGTTGCCCGCTGAGTTATCGTTGACCAGCACCGCCACTTCACCATTCACAGCGCTGTCAGCAAAGGAAATGGTGTCATTGAGGGTTTGACAGTTAGCATCGAGCTGTCCGGAAGCCAGAGCTTCCATAGATTCTAAATAGCCATCGAACCAAATTAGCTCAACGTTCAGGCCGTTGGCCTCAAAGAGTCCCTCTTCTTCTGCGATCGCCCAAGGCCACCATCCGGCCCAACTGCTGTAGCCCATCTGGATTGGTTCCTCGCTGACCTGCTCGGTCACAGGCTCAGCCGTTTCCTCAGAGGTTCTCTCTGGCTGCGTCTGTTGATTACAGCCCACTGTGATCAACAAGCTACAAACAAAAGCGAGAAAGAGCGGAACTAATTGTCTGCGATGCATCATTCACCTCCCAGTATTGCTATTCCTTGTCCTTTCAGAAATCTATCCGGAGCTTTGCCGTGAGCGTAGTCGAACGGCAAAGCTTGTCGCCTAAACTCCACTTCTCAGGGGCGATCGCCCCGCTACGAAAGCCTGCACCCAGGCCAGCCAGTCCATCAGCCCTGCGCCTGATTTAGCTGAAACCGGAATTACCGTCACCTGCGGATTGACCTGCCTGACATTGGCCTCAATCTGCTCTAGATCAACGTCTAGGTAAGGGGCTAAATCGGTTTTAGTGATTAGCAGACAGTCAGCTTCGCGGAACATAATGGGATATTTTAGGGGCTTATCCTCTCCTTCAGTGATGCTGAGCAAGGCTACTTTGGCATGTTCGCCCACTTCAAACTCAGCCGGACATACCAAATTGCCTACATTCTCTACAATTACCAGGTCAAAGTCAGCAGGATTGTACTCCTGACTAAGCTGATGCAGTCCGCCCGCTACCATCTTGGCGTCTAGGTGACAGGCTCTCCCGGTATTGATGGCAATCACGGGCACGTCAAACTGACGCAGGCGATCGGCGTCAAGTTCAGTGGTCATGTCTCCTTCGATGACGGCTAGGGTCAACTGCTGGCTGAGGGCAGCGACGGTACGCTCTAGCAGGGCCGTTTTTCCGGCACCGGGGCTGCTCATCAGGTTGAGGCAGGTGATACCCCACTGGTCAAAATGTGTCCGGTTGTGTTCGGCATCGGTCTGGTTAGCGTGGAGCAGGTTGATGCCTAGGGCAGCGTCAAAGGTTTGGTGCATGGAGAACTTTAGCGGCGGGTGGTCTGTGAGGCTAGCTTTAGAGGTCGTTGTGTCAGGTGAGCGATCGCTCTGAACCTCTCTAGTTTGCTCAGCGTCAGGATAAGTCAGCTATTGAAAGTGGCCTCAACATACTCTAATCCTTGTAAAAACCGCAATAGGTAAGCGATCGCTGTAGGGATAGATTAGTTAAATCAGCCTTGCCAGTTACTGTCGTATTTGGGTGGGGCGCTAGCTGGGCGCGGCGGCCTTGGGCCGCTAATCTCTAGGCTGGTGCTGGCTGGTGGCGATCAGCAAGGCCGCTTCGCCGTCTACGCCTAGC
>JAAHIC010000920.1 GCA_010671965.1 Leptolyngbya sp. SIO4C5 | reverse complement strand
TCAAGATCCTGACGACAGCATTTGGGCCCAGGCAGAAGACGCGATCGCTGCTCTCAAAGGCGCTTTTGGCGGTATTGCCGACTAGACTTCAACACTCACTCCTTCATTCAGGTAGCATTAGGCATTCTGCGGAATGCCTTTTTTTATAGACTGCTTGCACTTCGTTTCTGGTCACGCTCCCTTCAGCGATCGCCCTTCGCCTCAGCCTGATAGATCAGCTTGTGACGCGATCGCAGGGAAAATCGTTTTTATGAACCTGCTCTATCGATCGCATCGATACCGAGCTTGAATAATTTAGATACCTGACTCAAATCGGCCTGAGCCATGATTGAGAACAAATTATGCTGTTGAGCACTATGTTTCCCGATCGCATTTGTCAGCTACCCAAGTACGATGGCCCCTTTGAAGCCTTCCATCTCACTGCCCAAAACTGCCAGGTTTATTTCGCGAGTTATCCGGCGGGCACGGTCATTGAGCCTCACGATCACGAAACGGATAATTATGGTCTGATTACTCAGGGAGAGCTGATTTTGATAGTAGGCGATCAGGAGCAGCGCTTTGGCGTCGGGCAATGGTACCACGTTGCCGCCAAGCAAAAACATGCGGCCCGATTTGATCAGTCAACGGCAGAAGTCGAATTTTGGTTTGATGCGCCGCTTTAATGAATAGTGACGGCTGGCTGAGCGTAGTCGCAGCCAGCAATCCCCCTGCAAGTAACCGCAAGAGTGTCCCTGAACAAAGCCAAAAGGGACAGTTGCCACCTACAAACCCATGAGCACCATGCCCCAAACAACTTTTACTATCAGCCAGGTTGATGCCTTCAGCGATCGCCCTTTTGCCGGTAATCCTGCTGCCGTCTGCGTACTGGCTGAAGCTGCAGACGAGCGCTGGATGCAGGCCGTTGCGGCTGAAATGAACCTCTCCGAAACCGCGTTTCTCGTCCCGCAGGCAGACGGCTACGATTTGCGCTGGTTTACTCCCGCCGTAGAAGTGGATCTATGCGGCCACGCCACCCTTGCCAGCGCTCATGTGCTGTGGGATGAAGGACATCTCTCAACCGAGGAGACTGCTCGCTTTCACACCCGCAGCGGTTTACTCACAGCTACCTATGAGGCAGGCTGGATTACCCTCAACTTCCCAACTCAGCCCGTCGATGCCGTAACCCCTGACTCAGAGCTGCTTCGATCGCTACGGGGCGCTGAGCCTCAGTTTGTAGGCAAGAATCGCACAAACTACTTTGTCGAGCTGGCGTCTGAGCAGCATGTGCGTCTGCTGCAGCCCGACTTTACCCTAATGCAACACCTGCCGGTTCAGGGCGTTATTGTGACCAGTCGCGCTGAGGATCCCAGCGTCGATTTTGTTTCTCGCTACTTTGCGCCTGCTGCCGGGATCAACGAAGACCCGGTGACAGGCTCGGCTCACTGTTCCCTCACTCCTTACTGGCAGCAGGTTCTAGGTAAAAATGAGTTACTGGCTCACCAGATTTCGGCAAGAGGAGGGGTTTTGAAGGTTAAAAGTTCAGGCGATCGCGTCGAAATTAGCGGTCAGGCAGTGACGGTTATGCAGGGTGAACTGATAGCAGCGCCGCTTTACGATAGTTAATCAAGTTGACAACTTGATGATTCGTAATAAATCAGGCGATCGCACTCACCTCAGCCTTTTTCTGTCGTTCAGTTCAGCCTCTACTCAGCCATTGCCTAAGTCGATTGCCTAAGCAGTCCAATCGGCATTACTAACCTCGTGCTTCAGCCAGCCGGGCGCAGCGATCGCCGGACTTATGGCGGTTAGGTTGCTCCTGATTGCCCCCAATCTCCGGTAAAGCCGCTAGCTGGGCGGATGAGCCTGTCTGACGATGTGCCGTAGGCAGCAGGCTGATTGTAGCGGGCATGGGTTTTATAGAGCCGGAAAAAATAGGCTTTTGGGCGATCGCTTGCCAAAGTTCGAGCCGGTGACTGGAGCCAGTGATCGGAAGTC
>JAAHIC010000092.1 GCA_010671965.1 Leptolyngbya sp. SIO4C5 | reverse complement strand
TAAAGTGTTAGCGACGACAGAAGTCGCAAGCTGACAGAGACTGAGCTTTGCCCTAGAATGTCAGGCTATTCACACCAGATTGAGACAAGTCTAAGCTAACACTTTAGATTTAAGAGGCAATTGTATATATGGATCTGTTTTCAGATAATGATTTTTCCTTTCCCTGGCATATGGGCTAAGTTTGATTAGCGGTATCTCACCTGTTTTTCACTGCAAAGTTAGCGACAAGCTATGGGAAAAGTAATTGGCATCGACCTGGGCACAACGAATAGCTGCGTAGCCGTTTTAGAAGGCGGTAAACCATCTGTTATTACCAACACCGAAGGGGGCCGAACAACGCCCAGTATTGTCGGTTTTGGCAAGGCAGGCGAGCGCTTGGTAGGTCAGTTGGCTAAGCGGCAAGCGGTTACCAACGCCGAAAATACGGTTTATAGCATCAAACGCTTTATTGGCCGTCGCTGGAGCGATACCGAAGGGGAGCGTTCCCGGGTTCCCTACGTGTGCGTGAAAGGACGGGATAGTACTGTTGATGTCACCATCAGAGGCACAAACTACACGCCCCAAGAAGTCTCAGCGATGATCCTGCAGAAGCTCAAGCGAGATGCCGAGGCTTATCTAGGTGAGGAAGTCACACAGGCCGTCATTACGGTTCCCGCCTATTTCACAGACGCCCAGCGTCAGGCGACGAAAGATGCCGGGACGATTGCTGGTTTAGAAGTGCTGCGAATTATCAATGAGCCGACAGCCGCTTCCCTGTCTTACGGCCTAGACAAGCAAGATCAAGATCAGGTTGTTTTAGTTTTTGACCTAGGCGGTGGTACCTTCGATGTTTCCATCTTGCAGCTAGGCGACGGCGTTTTTGAAGTTAAGGCCACATCGGGCAATAACCATCTAGGCGGTGACGACTTCGATGACTGCATTGTCACCTGGATGATCGAAAAGTTTCGAGAGCAAGAGAGCATTGATTTGTCTGCCGATCGCATGGCCCTACAGCGACTGCGTGAAGCCGCAGAGAAGGCTAAAATTGAGCTATCTAATATGCTGACGACGCCCATCAACTTGCCTTTCATTACGGCAGATGAGTCAGGGCCGAAGCACTTGGAAATGGAGCTATCTCGCTCTCAGTTTGAGGAACTGGCTCGCCCACTAGTAGAGGCTACCCTAGAGCCGGTCAAACAGGCTTTAAACGATTCCGGGCTGTCACCGGATGAGATTGACCGCATTATCTTGGTTGGCGGTTCAACCCGTATCCCGGCTGTACAAGATGCCATCGGTCAGTATTTTAATGGCAAAGCGCCTGATAGATCGGTCAATCCTGATGAAGCGGTCGCTTTGGGAGCGGCTATTCAAGCAGGTGTCTTAGGCGGTGAAGTTAAAGATCTGCTGCTGCTGGATGTAACGCCGCTATCTCTTGGCATTGAGACTCTGGGCGAGGTGTTCACAAAGGTGATTGAACGTAATACAACCATCCCAACCAGTAAAACTCAGGTTTTTTCAACGGCTACTGATGGTCAAACTTCGGTTGAAGTTCACGTTCTCCAAGGAGAGCGGGCAATGGCCAAAGATAATAAAAGCTTAGGTAAGTTTCAGCTAACGGGAATTCCCCCCGCACCCCGGGGCGTCCCGCAGATTGAAGTCTCTTTTGAGATTGATGCTGACGGTATTTTGCAGGTGGCCGCGCGCGACAAGGGAACTGGGCGGGAGCAGAGCATTCGTATTACCAGTACAGGAGGGCTTAATCCTGACGAGGTTGATAGAATGCGGCAGGAGGCAGAAGTCTTCGCGGATGAAGACACACAGCGTAAGCTGCTGGCTGAGCTGAAAAACCAGGCCGACAATTTGTTCTACAGCTATGAAGCAACGCTGCGAGATAATGCTGACATTATTGCTGAAGAAACCAAAGCAGAGGCTACTGAAAAAGCTGGCGAGCTGAGAGCCGCTATGAGCGATCGCGCTATTACGCCAGATGAGTTCAAGCTCAAGTTAGATGCGCTGCAGCAAACTTTGTTCACGATTGGCGCTGCCCTGTACCAGCAAGCCAACGAGTCTGAAGTTGAGCAAACGTATCAGGAGGTAGATCAGGGCGGAATTGATGAAACTATCAGTTCTCCTGAGTTTGAAGAAGATACCGCGATCGCTGATATGGACGAACTCGCTTTTGACGATCAGCCTACGGTGGCGGCTGACTATGAACCCATTGAAGAATCCTAGTCGTTAAGATTTTAGGTGAAACTTAATGGCTACACACTCACATCTGTCTTTAGAATGTTTAAGTATATCCAAGTTTAAAATCTTCAGCAGCGCTTTATGGCTCGTGACTACTATGAAATCCTTGGCGTCGCCCGCAATGCCGATTCAGATGAGCTAAAGCGCGCCTATCGGCGCCTAGCTCGTAAGTATCACCCCGATGTCAACAAAGAAGAGGGGGCCGAAGAGCGCTTCAAGGAAATCAACCGGGCCTACGAGGTGCTTTCTGAGCCAGAAACCCGGGCCCGCTACGATCGCTTTGGTGAAGCAGGCGTCAGCGGTGCCGGTGCGGCTGGCTATCAAGACTTTTCAGATATGGGCGGCTTTGCCGACATTTTTGAAAGCTTTTTCAGCGGTTTTGCCGGTGGTACCGGGCAAGGGGCGCGGCGGCGCGGCCCGGTGCGGGGTGATGATTTACGGTTGGATCTGAAGCTGGATTTTGAAGAGGCAATTTTTGGTGGCGAGAAAGAGATCAAGATTAGCCACTTAGAAACTTGTTCTAACTGCAGCGGTTCCGGTGCCAAGCCAGGCACCCGCCCTCGCACCTGCTCTACCTGCAACGGCGCTGGACAGGTCAGACGTGCTACTCGTACCCCATTTGGTAGCTTTACACAGGTGTCTGCCTGCCCGACCTGTAACGGTACGGGAGAAATGGTCGAGGAGAAATGTGAGGTCTGTGGCGGCAGCGGTCAAAAGCAGGAAGCGAAGAAGCTTAAGATTACCGTGCCGGCAGGCGTCGATAATGGTACTCGGCTACGAGTCTCTGGAGAAGGGGACGCCGGACGCCGTAACGGCCCGCCTGGGGATCTCTATGTCTATTTGTTTGTCAACGAGCATCCAGAGTTTAGGCGTGACGGTATCAATGTCCTCTCCGATCTCAAAGTTAGCTACCTGCAGGCGATCTTAGGCTGTCGGCTGGATGTGGATACGGTGGACGGCCCTGTTGAGGTTCAGATTCCGGCAGGGACTCAGCCCAATACGGTGTTGAAGTTAGAAAACCACGGCGTGCCGCGTCTTGGCAATCCTGTTAGCCGAGGCGATCACCTGCTGACGGTACTGCTTGAAATTCCTACTAAGCTCAAGCCAGAAGAGCGAGAGCTATTAGAACAGCTGGCAGAGGTAAGAGGCGATCGCATCGGCAAAGGCGGTGGCTTTTTGGGAGGGCTGTTTCGCGGATGAACCCGTCTTTTTCAACACCTCAAAACTCCATGCGTTCGGCTGACGATCAGCTTGATCTGCGAGGTACTCCCTGCCCACTCAACTTCGTACGCACCAAGCTAAAGCTAGAGCGGATGGCCGCCGGTACGCTGCTGGAAGTTTGGCTGGATGCAGGAGAACCGATCGAACAAGTCCCCGACAGCTTGACGATGGCAGGCTATGCAGTGGAACAGTTGCAGCCACGTGATGACTATTTTGTCGTCCAGGTTCGCAAGCCTTAGTTCTGTGGAGCCACTTAAGCAGCCACCCCCAGCCGAATTAGCCGCCAACGGCCCTGAAAGCACGCTTTGGGGCACCGTTTTAGCCGTTCAGGCAAATTTTTATTTCATCAAGCTTGATCGAGCGGCCAGTGATGTAGCAGCTCAGCCAGCATCTCCAGCCGTAACGCAGCTCCTCTGTACGCGGCGATCGCGGCTGAAGAAAATGGGTCAGCGGGTGATTGTGGGCGATCGCGTTCGGATAGAAGAACCTGACTGGGAAGGGGAGCGCGGTGCGATCGCTGAGGTACAACCCCGACAGACTTTCCTGGATCGCCCGCCGGTCGCCAATGCTAACCAAATTTTATTGGTCTTTGCGCTGGCTGAACCAGAACCAGATCCCTATCAGCTCAGCCGCTTTTTGGTAAAAGCTGAGTCAACCGACATGGCTGTTTCTGTCTGCCTCAATAAGCGCGATTTGGTATCGGCTAGCGTTCAGCAAGCTTGGTGCGATCGCCTGCAAGGGTGGGGCTATCAGTCCATTTCGCTCAGCGTCCAGCAAGGCGCTGCTCTGCCTGCTCTACAAATGCGGCTACGAAATAAAATTACGATTGTTTCAGGCCCCTCCGGCGTAGGTAAGTCCAGCCTGATCAATCAGCTTGTGCCCCAGCTCGATTTACGAACCAGTCAGGTATCAGGTAAGTTAGGGCGCGGTCGCCACACCACGCGGCATGTTGAACTCTTTGAGCTACCTACGGGCGGATTCATTGCCGACACGCCAGGATTCAATCAACCTGATGTTATCTGCCAACCGCAGCAGCTATCCTGGCTGTTCCCAGAGATTCGGCAACGGCTGCAGCAAAGCGACTGTCAGTTCAACAACTGCCTGCACCGGGATGAACCGGGCTGTGCGGTGCGAGGGGATTGGGAACGCTACGACTACTATTTGACAATGCTAGAGGAAGCGATCGCCCAGCAAGTGCTGCTAGAGCAGCAGTCTGATCGCGAATCCACGGTCAAATTTAAGACGACGGAATCAGGTCTTCAGGCAGAACCTAAGCTGCAGGCTAAAAAATATCGTCGCCGTTCTCGGCGGAGTCAAAACCAAGCCCTGCAAGATCTCTATTTAGATCTAACAGAGACGACTGGTAGCGTCGAAGATTGGGAAGAGCGATCGCTAGATGATTAGCTCCCGTTAAGGTCTCGACAGGGCGATCGCCCTAAAAAAATGCGAAGAATAGCTCAAAGCTTCCTTCGCATAATTTTCAACAGGAAGAATATTCAACTCTTTTAAGCATTCGCTGAGCCGCGACTACTAAAGCGTTGCTTTAATCCTCATCATCGTCGTCATCACCGCCTTCATCTCTCTCATCATCATCCCCGTCTTGATCGGCTGAAGCCCCCTCCGCAACGCCTGCAAATCGGAGCAGGTCAGCCATCGTAAAGGTACCGGGTACGGCTGCCGGTAGGGTTGGCTTCCAGCAGGGATGCACGTTTTGATAAGAGAGATAGTCACCTTCTAGCAGCCCTAAGAAGACTTCCGCAACTAGGCGACCTCCCACCGGGCCGAGCGTTTCACCCTTCCCTAAAATTTCCGCTTCCTTCAAGATGTAATACCAGAGGGGCGCTGCCGCGAAACCCAGAGGCGCAATCTCCAGTTGCTCATCGCTTAACGGTTCTAAACCCATTGCGCAAGTTACTGCTTGACCCGAAGGCAAGCTGAAAGACTGGCCTCGCAGAAGATTGCGGGTAGCTAATGAAGCTTCTTCTGAGGGCGGAATGAAGGGCAGCTTCAGCAAAATAGAAGCAATTTTGGCATCCAGTTTTTTGCTGAACTGAGGCGGACGCTTACGATCAATTTTAAAGAAATTGCGCCAGTCAACGGCCTTGCCAACAGGTACGCCATTGAAAAAACTGAGGTCAAATAGCTTAGCGCTGACCTGATCGTTAATTTGAAAGCTATTGCGCACCTGGCTATGACCCAAGCGAAATGCAGCTACTGAGAACTCAACCGGAATAAAGGGTTCTTGGCCAAACTGATAAAACTGACGTCCCTGCTCCTGAATATTGTCCAGCAACGGCTGACCCACAATGAGAGGCAGATACTCATGCAGTACAATCCACTGATAGTGCCAGCGGACAGTTTGCTGGGCCTCATGGAACAGATCAGCGCCTCCTACTCCTCGCTGCTTAAGATGATCGACTACAGCGTTGTGGAACTTGAGAAAAGCTAAATGCAGTTGAGAAACAACTAAGTTTTCGTCGTTGCGGGGATCGCCAATCAGTGCCCGATTTTGGCGGTTACGCGGCAGATCGTAGCTGGGATTGGACGCAGTGCCGATTAGCAGTTTGGCCGGATTTTCCTGGTCATAGAGATAAGGACTGGCTTCTGGGCCGGAACCATAGACATTGTCAAGCTCTAAAACAGGTGTCCGAAAGTTACGAATAGCCGTCGGATCATTTTGCCGCTCTAGGCTAGAGGTGGTATCTAAGGTAATGTCGTGGTCGATAAACTGACCGAGGAAAGTAAAGCCTGCCGGAATCGTTCTACTTTCACCTGCAGCGTCATCCCCAGTGCCTTCATCCATTGGCCCGCCGATTTTACCTAGGTTGACTAAGGCTTCGTGCTCTGAGATTAGAGGCGCGAGAGAAGAAAAAATTCGGCCAAATTTGCCGCCATCTTGGTAAAAAGGAGAGGGAGGAATACAACCCGCACGCAGGGGCGTCATGCCGTGACGACTCATAGAGTATGCTCCTATAGAAAACTTGTTGATAAAGAAAAGTTCAGACTACGTTACGTCCCGAACTCGTTCACAGCATGGCAAGTTTTGGATAGGGGCGGCATCACCCGCGCGGGTACCTTATTTATTCCTTGCCACAATAGGCAATGAGATCAATTTCCACATCGCCAAAGTCTGCAAGGCCGAGAACGCCAACCGTGGTGCGTCCAGGAAAGCGTCCCGGCGTAAAGTAAGAAGCATAGACCTGATTGACGGCTTCATAGTAGCGAAAATCAGTAATAAAAATGCGAGCCATAACTACCTGAGTTAGATCTGTTCCCGCTTTCGCCAAGACTATCTGTAGATTTTCCATCACCCGATGAGTTTGCTCCACAATCGGGCCTTTAATCACTTTTCCAGTGGCAGGATCTTCGGCGAGCTGTCCGGTAACAAAGAGAAAATCGCCCGCTTTAACAGCATGAGAGTAGGGAGCTACGGGCGGTAGCTGATCTGACAGCGTAATAAATTCAGGCATAAAAGGGCTGGCGTTAAACGAAGGGAAATAAGAAAATTATGTAGACTAAAAAGCCGACTAAAACTCCATAGCTACAGGATAGAATTCCTCGAAACGACTTGCTATCGTCTCGCCAAAAGATAGTGGCCAATGTGCTGGAAAATAAAAGCTCGCCAATCGGAAAAGCTTCTTGCGAAAGCAGCCTGACCACAAGCATGAGAATGATTAGCCAAACTGCATAAACAAAAAATATATTGAATAAAGGAACGCGGTGCTGTGAGCGAAAAAGCTGACTATACTTACCAATATAGGTCAGAACAATAATAGGCAGAGAAGTCGCGGCCAAGCTGCGTATGCCTGAGCCTACATCGTTCAAAAAACTGGTAATTATAAAGTAAATAGTAAAGCCACCCAACAGAGCAACAGTTGTGGCGATCGCCAGGAAGTTGATAATATTCAAAAATCTGTTTGAGCCAGATTTTTTAGACCGATGAGGCTGTTTGTTAATCACTCCCATTTCTCCTTAAATGCGGTTAGCGATCGCAATTCTTAGGCTCTGCTATTCGGCATCAACGGGTTCAAACTGAGACTTGGTAGCACCGCATTGAGGACAGACCCAATCATCGGCAATATCTTCAAAGGCAGTTCCCGGCTCAATACCTGAGTCAGGATCTCCCTGCTCTGGATTGTAAATGTATCCGCAAAGGGTACAGCGATATTTTTTCATTCCGTAAATCTTGACATACAGTGCGGATAATATCAGCCACGGGTAGCTCCACCATCGTTCTAAAGAATGATTGCCCGGCGGCCTCTATCCGAAAAAGCGAGGTTATGTCACCTGCATAACCTCGCTTCCTATCTCTTTGATACCGCTGTTAGGTGATAACGGTAGGCTGATCGCGCCCTGTCAGTGACTGAATCTGAGCAATTTCATCCGCGAGCTGAATCAGGGGTGCCAAAGCTGCTTGGGTATCAATATCGTGTTTGGCAGGATCTGGCTCATAGCTTTCTAGGTAGACCCGTAGAGTAGCTCCTTTTGTGCCCGTGCCAGATAGGCGAAAGACAATACGCGAACCATCCGTAAAGCCAATCCGAATTCCCTGCTTTTCGCTAACGCTGTGATCCACCGGATCGCGGTAGCTAAAATCGTCGGCATAGGCAACCTGATAGTTGCCCATCTGCTGACCTTTCATCTCTTTAACAGCGCTGCGCAAATTTGCCATGAGCTGATTGGCAGGTTCTGCAGCCACTTCTTCATAGTCATGCCGTGAGTAGTAGTTGCGCCCGTAGGTTTGCCAGTGTTCTTTGACAATATCCTCCACTGACTGCTGACGCGCCGCTAAAATATTTAGCCAGAACAAAACCGCCCACAGACCGTCTTTTTCGCGCACATGGTCAGAACCTGTACCAAAGCTCTCCTCACCGCACAGCGTTGCTTTACCCGCGTCCAGCAGATTGCCAAAAAACTTCCAGCCGGTCGGAGTTTCGTAGCAGTCAATACCTAGATCTTCCGCCACGCGATCGACCGCCTGACTCGTGGGCATAGAGCGGGCTACACCCGCTAATCCTGAGCGATAGCCAGGAACTAACTTAGCGTTGGCAGCCAAAACGGCCAGACTATCGCTGGGAGTCACAAAAAAGTGATTGCCCAAGATCATGTTGCGATCGCCATCTCCATCGGAAGCTGCCCCAAAATCAGGCGCGTTGTCGCCAAACATAGTTTCAACTAAGTCATGGGCGTAGACCAGATTGGGATCAGGGTGCCCGCCGCCAAAGTCCTCTAGCGGTTCGCCATTCTGCACGGTACCGGAAGGCGCATTCAGGCGGCGCTCCAAAATCGCTTTGGCGTAAGGTCCAGTCACGGCATGAAGCGAGTCCATGCACAGGCGAAACTGGCCGGAGGTAACAAACTGCTGAATCTGATTAAAATCAAAGATTGATTCCATCAGCGAGGCGTAGTCTGCCACGGAATCGATCACATCTACTTTCATTGAGCCAAGCTGGGTTGAACCAATGTGATCGAGATCGATATCGTCTGCTTCTAGAATTTTGTAGCTGTCAATGGACTGGCTGCGCTCAAAAATCGCTTGCGTCACTTTCTCCGGGGCTGGGCCACCATTTTCGGTGTTGTACTTGACGCCGAAGTCTCCCTCTGGGCCACCGGGGTTATGGCTGGCCGACAGGATGATACCGCCTAGAGCCTTGTGTTTGCGGATGACGCAGGAGGCAGCAGGGGTAGAAAGGATGCCGCCCTGCCCGACCATTACCCGGCCTAGGCCGTTGGCCGCTGCCATCTTAAGAATAGTTTGGATAGCCGGACGGTTGTAGTAGCGTCCATCTCCGCCAAGCACCAGGGTTTCGCCCTGCAGGCTTTCTAAGCTATCGAAGATAGACTGAATAAAATTCTCTAAGTAATTCTCCTGCTGAAACGCAGGAACCTGCTTCCGCAGCCCAGATGTCCCCGGCTTTTGATCAGAGTAGGGTTGTGTAGAAACTGTGCGAATAGACATTGAGATCCTCTTCCCAAGCATTTTTTGAGCGACAACTCTCGGTCTCGCATCGATGATGGCAGCCAGTGCCTCCCTCAAGATAATAGTGGGAAGAGGATCTTTTTCTCAGTCTCTGGCTAGGGTTTTTGCAAAATCCACCACAACCACCAAGTTCTCAGGCCAAAAAAAGAGCGCTGAACTCTCGCTATAGCGCTCTCTCTGTCAGTTGAAGGCTTTAAAGCAACTGCGATCGCACTTCAGCCAGTAAAGCTACATCAGCGCGATCGCAGTTAAAGAGGTTTAGCAGACGGCTAGCCTACCGAAAACGCTTTTTCCGGCGAGCGACTGCCTTACGTTTGCGCTTTTCCTGGGGCGTTTCAAAATGCCGCCGCCGCTTAACTTCTGAGAAAATGCCTGCTTTGGAAACCTGCCGCTTGAAACGACGCAGTGCGGATTCAATTCCTTCGTTTTCACCAACTACAACCTGAGTCATATCGTTCTGATGTCTTTGCGTCTACAGCCTATTCAGCAAAAATAGTAAGCTACTACAAAATTAAAACTTCAGCCGCTCTGCTATGGGAGATAGCAACACCACCTATGACCAATTTTTAACCATAAGCATATCGCCCGACCCAGCAGGTCAGCTCAGGTTTAAAATTAGCACAAATTTCCGACCCCATCACATCTAAAGCATCCATTCGGCGACTACGCCGACTCGACTGTCCTGCCGCTGTTTTGAGTTTTGCAACTGAATGTCAGTTGACAGCCGCCATTGGGGGGTAAGGGCATAGCCAAATGACAGCGTGGTGAGTCCCACTTCTTCCTCGCTGTAAGGAGCCACCCAGGTCTGTGTTAGCGAAACATCAGCAGCCCCAGTCCGTGAGGGCACTACCTGCAGGCGCACACCTAGGTTGATGGACTCAACCTAGGAGGAGACCGCGATCGCCTCGGCGAAGCGGTCTCCGCCGTCTTCGCGGCGGCGCTCTACCCCGTCATCCATCTCGGCCGGCC
>JAAHIC010000919.1 GCA_010671965.1 Leptolyngbya sp. SIO4C5 | reverse complement strand
CGATCGCCCCTGGTAGCAAATCACAGCCCGCGTCAATACGTCTCGGTTGCCCCGTGTCTCGTAGCTCCAGTTAATCAGTTGCAGCGGCGAGATATCACACCAAAAGGGCTGACGCTGCGCGGCCAGACCAAAAGAGGCACGTAGCGCGCCTCTTTTGGTCTAAATGTCAGAAAAAGTAAACATTAAGACCAAATCTATGGACGTTTAGGGCTAAAAACGTAACAATGAGTACAGAAACGAAATCGTTCACCTTTCCCGGAAATACCTCTGTGTCTGTGTAGTTTGAGGGGAAGGCGGAAGTAGGGATGCCCCGAAGGAACGCGCCTTTAGCAACTCACTTCATCTGGAGGCGAATTCAGTGAACACTGCATTAATTGACGGTTTACAGGTTGTTTTGGTGGTTAGCGTAGCTTCAGTCGTTCTGATTCCTATTTTTTGCTGGGTGCTGCCTGAGCGAGTAGGGTCTAATAGCAGCGCCGAAGTTGCTTAACAGGGCAAAAAGTTTTTAGGGCTAGACCCGCCATTGCGTAATGTCTAGCTACTTTCAGCCAATCTGAGGGATAGCAGCAATGCTGTCCCTTTAATTTTTGACCTCGCTGCCAGGGTTAGCTATTCGGCTCAAGGCTTTTCTTTTTCTGACAAAGTCATAGGCAGTGAACAGCGAAACGTCGTGCCGATGCCTGTCTGGCTCACGAAGCTGATTTGGCCCTGATGTAGCTCCACACACTGCTTTACAATTGATAGCCCCAAGCCAATGCCAGGAATGTGGTCTGCATTGTGTCCTCGGTAAAAAGGCTCAAACAGATAGGCCCGATCTTTTTCTACAATTCCGTGTCCGCTGTCCTCAACGCTGAAGCTGATTTGATCCGGCTGCAGATCTATCTGCACTTTGACTGCCGTTCCGGCAGGCGAATATTTAACACTATTGTTAATAAGATTGACCAAGATGCGCTCCAGTAGCTGCTTGTCTAAGCAAATGCTGTGGGCTAACTGCTCCGCTGTGTCAGCGTCAATAACAAGCTGTATCTGGTGCTGCTGCGCCTCTGCCTGCATTTTTTTGATTAACTGATGGCACCAGGGCAGCAGTTGCAAACTCTCAGGCTTAAACGCTAGCTGATTTGTCCCTGAATGATTGATAAACAGCAGGTCGTCTAAAAGCTGAGTTGTATGGCGTACGTAGGTTTGAATCGTATCGAGATGCTTTTGCTTTTTAGACTCATCCAGCTTGTTGCCAAAATCTTTGAGAATGCCAGCAGAGGAAGCAATCACGGCCAGCGGGGTGCGAAATTCATGAGAGGTGGTGGCGATAAAACGCGACTTGAGTTCGTTTAGCTCTCGCTCTTTGGCGATCGCCTTTTGAATTTCTTCTTCAGCCCGGCGGCGGCGGCTAATATCAATCAGCAGGCCATCCCAAAGAATAGAACCATCTGGCTGAAGTTCTGGTTCAGCGATGCCTTTCACCCAAACCACCCGGCCTAACGCTGAGATAAACCGCCCTTCCCACGACCAGCGAATGAGTCGTCGAGCCGAGACGGCAATGGACTCCTCTAGCAGGACTCGATCTTCCGGATGAACTCGATCCCAGAGAACAGAAGCCTCTTGCTGAATCATTTCTGGCTCCAGCTCTAGAACTTCCTGGATGCGATCGCTGATGTAGGGCACAGACTGGTATCCGTCTGGCCACAGAATACTCTGATACAGCGCCCCTGGTACGTTGGCAGCAATTCGCTCAAATCGAGCCTCGTCGCGCTGCAGTTGGGCTTCAGCCTGTTTGTGAGCCGTAATATCTTCGGCAACCGTCAGAGAATAAAATTCAGTATCAGTTCTAGAAACAGCGGAAACGCTGATTTTTAGCCAAACAATCTGATTGTTCCGGCGCAAATAGCGCTTTTCGAGCGTAAAAGTGGAAATTTCACCTGTTTTTAGCTGCTGGCGCAGGTCAAGTCCCAACTCTTTATCATCGGGATTAGAAGTGTA
>JAAHIC010000918.1 GCA_010671965.1 Leptolyngbya sp. SIO4C5 | reverse complement strand
GGCAAAGCTGAAGATCCTGATGAGTCCTCGGGTAATTGATTCAGTCGTTACAGAAATTCAAGACAGTTTTTCAGAAGAGATCAGCTACGACGAGATTGTGGGTGGGCTAAGCGTCAAGCCAACCTCTCCTGACATTTTACAGGTGGTCTATCAGCACCCCGATCGCGAAGTCGTTAATATTGTGCTGACTACGGTGGCTCAGGCCTATTTGGACTTTAGTTTAGAGGAGCGACAAAGCGATATTTTACGAGGAATTGCTTTTGTCGATGAACAGTTACCGCAGTTGCGATCGCGCGTGGATAGTCTCCAGGCTGAGCTAGAAAGTCTGCGTCAGGCCTATAACCTAATCGATCCTGAACTACAGGGGCAACAGCTTTCCCAACAGGTCAGCGGTTTTACCCAAGAACAGCTCAACATTCGTGTTCAGCTAGAGGAAGCAAAGCTGCTCTATGCCAACCTCCAGCAAGAACTCAACCAGCAGGGAGAAACCGCTGCCTCATCGCTCCTCAAGCAAGAGACGCGCTACCAAAGCCTGCTTGATCAGCTACTTGCCATAGACACCCAGCTAGCGGAAGAGTCTATTCTTTTTCTAGACGGCAGCCCAGAAATTCAGTATTTACAGGAACAGCGACAAAACCTGCTGCCGCTGCTACAGCAAGAAGGCAACCGAGTTGAGCGGCAGGTGGCTGGTAATATTCGAGAGCTGCAAAGCCGCGATCAGGCTCTCGGACAGGCGATCGCGCAGCTTAATGAGCGCATCAAACAGCTTTCTTCGGTCGCCCGCCGCTACAGCGATATTCAACGCGAACTGCAGATTGCAACTGACAACCTCAACCAGTTCTTGTCCAAGCGGGAGGCACTGCGCATCGATGCCGCTCAGCGTCAAACGCCTTGGGAGCTGCTCACCCAGCCGGGCAGGCCAAAGGCCTCAGCCGCCAGCGTCAAGCGCAATTTAATGCTGGGAACTGTCTTAGGTTTACTGCTGGGAATTGGCGCGGCTCTAATCGTCGATCGCCTCAGCAGCATTGTCTACACCCTCAAAGATCTCAAGTCTATTGGTAAGCTCCCGCTGTTGGGCGTCATTCCCTTCAACGAGTACCTAGAAAAATATGGTCCTGCCGCCAGCGTCGCGACTCGTCTACGTCAGGCAGGCTATATTTTCGACATTACTGATAATGAAGATGAGCTACAGACTCAGGCCTCAACGCCTTTTGTAGAAGCGTTTCGATCGCTCTATGCCAGCCTGCGTTTACTAAATCCAGACCGCCCGCTGCGCTCGGTGACCACCAGCTCAGCGATTCCTAACGCTGGAAAAACCACCGTAAGTATTCACTTAGGCCAGGCCGCAGCGGCAATGGGGCAGCGCGTGCTGATCGTCGATGCAGATCTGCGCCGTCCGAGCATACACAAGCAGATCGGTTTAAGAAATAACAAGGGACTCACCGACCTAATTTCAACCGCTGAGCTTGAAATTGAAGATGTCATTCAGCAAGTGCCCCTAGATGAAAATCTACACGTGATTACGGCAGGTACACTGCCGCCCGATCCGACTAAGGTACTGTCTTCTCAAAGAATGCAGCGATTTATGCGGGAGGCCGAAGAAAAGTTTGACTTTGTCATCTACGATATGCCGCCGCTGCTGGGCTTTGCCGATGCTTACCTGGTAGGCGCTCAT
Organism: Leptolyngbya sp. SIO4C5; assembly: GCA_010671965.1. Taxonomy (GTDB): domain Bacteria; phylum Cyanobacteriota; class Cyanobacteriia; order Phormidesmidales; family Phormidesmidaceae; genus Sphaerothrix; species Sphaerothrix gracilis. Next base: position 316 of record JAAHIC010000918.1, on the reverse strand, counting down.
ACGGGTGGCTTCTTGATGATTGTTGGCCTTGGCAAGGTGAAGCGCTTTGTCATTGAGCAGGCCATTGAAGAACTAAAAGTCTCAGGCATTCCAGTTCTGGGCATGGTTGCTAATGGTGCTCAGGAGAACTCAATTACCACCTACAGCTACTACCAGTACTACAACCAAAACGGCCAGGTGAAAACTAACGGTCATCTGCCGAGTGCAGATGCCAAGGGCGGGCTGATTGATTCAATCAAAGATCTTTCAATTATGAAGTCCTTGACTAAGCGATAGAAAGGCTATGCCTAACAGCGATCCGTAGAACGCTGTTAGA
>JAAHIC010000917.1 GCA_010671965.1 Leptolyngbya sp. SIO4C5 | reverse complement strand
ATCGACGCCATCTTAGACTACGAAGCGATTCAGTGTATTCTGACCGACACCTGGCAGGTAGGAGCGGCTAAAGCTGAGGCCAGGGGCAAAGCCCAGTCACCCCACAGCCGCTATCGGACCTATGAGAGCCTCACCCACTATCACTCAGACCTGCAAACCCTAGGTGAGAATATGGCGCTTTCGCAGGCGATCGCCCTGCTTTCCCACGCCGGGTTCAACGCTGAGCAGGTAACGACCATTTTGCATCTGCCGCAGACCGCTTGGCACAAATCCTGGTGGTACATGCTAGACGAAATGGGCGACTTTACCGTGCCTTTTCAGCGGCACCTGCGGACTCGCCGCTTTGCCGATGGCACCTATTCGCTGCAGTATCGTGACTATTACCCTCAGACCTGTCCGCCCTGTTTCAAAAGCCAGCCTCGCCGCGTGCCGCTGTTGATTAAGGTGGCCCAAACCAGCTTCTGGGAAGCGCTGAAAATTCTCAACCAGGCCAGAGAAGCGCTGGAGACGCAGCAGGCCATCGTCATCTGCGAAAATCTGTCTGACTTAGAGCTGCAGGGCTACGTGCATCAGGGCATTAGCGTTTACAGCTCTGAGCAGCTAGCGCCCCAGGCGGCGATGCGGTGCGATCGCTGCGCCAATAGTCACTGCCCCCTGTGCGGCAATTCAGACTCGCCCGTAACGGCCTGCGTCAATTTTCAGGCCCGCGTGTCCTCTGTTTGAGTGTTAAACTTGAGCCTCATAAGCCGGGCTGAGGGGGAACACCCGATCCTGTACTGAGGTGGTCGCTTTGGAGTAGGTACTTGATAATCGTAGTAGGGCAGCCCAACATCGTTTGCTTGGGCGTCCGGTTACTTAGAGAGTGCCCCTCCCAACCTAGGTATGCAGCTTCCTTTTCTTGGCCGAGTCAAACGTCCCGCTTTTTGGATTGTCGGGCTGCTGGCCGTAGGTATTTTGAGCGCAGGCATTGCGGCCTTCGCTATTTTTCGCAGTCGCGTACCGCCCTACGAAGTGGCAGACTACACCACTGCCGCCACCGAAACGGCGCTGACCGTCCGCATCAGTGCCAGCGGCACCGTCGAGCCCGTTAAAACGGTGAATCTAAGCCCCAAGACGGCTGGCATTTTAGCAGAGCTATACGTGGAACAGGGCGATCGCGTCACCGCAGGAGAGCTGATTGCCCGCATGGACGGCGACGACTTAGAAGCTCAACTGCGGCAGAACCAGGCGAGTCTGGCTGAAGCCGAGGCTCAACTGGCTGATGTGCGTCAGGGCAGCGAGTCAGAGCAGATTGCTCAGGCCCAAGCCTCAGTCAGTTCGGCTGAAGCCCAGCTACGCGATGCCCAATCGCGGCTGACACTGGCCCGCGATCGCCTTGAGCGCAATCGTCAGCTCTATAGCCGAGGGGCTATTTCCGCCAATGAGCTAGACAGTTTTGAAAGCGAAACTCGCGTCGCTGAAGCCGCCGTCGATCAGGCCGAGGCCAGAATTTATGAAGCCGAGCAGCGTCTGCAAGATTTACGCAATGACCCCGATACGGAGGAAGTTGCCCAGGCCGAGGCGCGGGTAGCACGAGCACAGGCTCAGGTAGACGCCGCTCAAATTCGCCTAGAGGATACGCTGATTCGGGCCCCCTTTGCTGGCATCATTACCCAGAAGTTTGCTACTGAGGGCGCGTTTGTCACACCCACCACTTCCGCCTCCAGCGCCACCTCAGCCACCTCAACCGCGATTGTGGCCCTCGCCAGCGATTTAGAAGTGGTGGCCGAAGTCCCCGAAGCCGATATCAATAAAATTGAGCCGGGGCAATCGGTAGAAATTCAGGCCGATGCTATTCCCGATGAGACATTTCTGGGGGAAGTGAGGCTAATTGCGCCGGAAGCGATCGAGCGGCAGAATGTGACCCTATTTGAGGTGCGAATTGAGCTATTGGAAGGGCAAGATCAGCTACTCTCCAATATGAATGTGGATGTGGCTTTTATCGGTGATGCGGTTGCAG
>JAAHIC010000916.1 GCA_010671965.1 Leptolyngbya sp. SIO4C5 | reverse complement strand
TCCCCACTCCCCCATCCCCCTCACCTTCCTTATCTCCCCCATCCCTCCACGCTATGACAGTGCTGGCTCTGGAGGACGAAGCCTACCGGGAAATTGGGGTACTTGGTAAAGCTGAAGCGATCGCCTCAGTTGAGTTTGCCAATCTCAACCTCACCGTAGATCAGGTTTTTGCAGCAGAGAATTAGCTAGACCCGTGCCAAAGCCGTCAACACATTTGCCCAAATCTGACTCGTCGGCCCCCAAAATATCTGCTATCTATGAATATTCCATAGTAGGCTATGTAGATGGCTAAAAGTAAACGATGCTGTAGGGTGTGCTATGCGAAGCCATAACGCACCGTCCTACAAAGCTTTGATAGGTTACGCTGGGCTTTTCTTCCATGCCCTTCGGACTATCACAGCCTACGTGAATTTATAGCCACATCCTTGTAATCCCGGAAACTCTAGGAAAGTTTAGGTGTTGCACAACCTCTATGAACTCTTCCGCACCGATTGGCGTTTTTGATTCTGGAGTCGGTGGTTTATCAGTTTTACGGGCTATTCGAGCAGCCTTACCTTACGAAAATCTTTGCTACGTCGCAGATTCCGGGCACGTACCCTACGGCAGCAAAACGCCAGCCTATCTGCAAGAGCGATCGCTAGCGCTGACTCGTTTTCTCCTAACCCATAACGTCAAAGCCGTCGTCGTCGCCTGCAATACGGCCACTGTTGCGGCAGTGACCCATCTGCGGGCTACCTTTCCCGTGCCCATCATTGCCATCGAGCCAGCCGTGAAGCCAGCGGTACTCGCCACTCAAACCGGCGTCGTCGGCGTAATTGCAACCACGGCAACCTTAGCCAGCGAACAGTTCTCGGCCCTGCTCGCTCGCTTTGGCAATGGCGTCACTATTTTGAGTCAGGCCTGTCCCCACCTAGTCAGGCAGGTAGAAAAGGGGGATCTCACCAGCGCCACCACGCGGGCATTAATTCAGCAATATACCGCGCCTATCGTCGCCGCCGGGGCAGATATGCTGGTGTTGGGCTGTACTCACTATCCCTTTCTGCGGCCTTTGCTAGATGAAGTGGTTGGCAGTCAGGTGACGCTGCTGGATACGGGGGCTGCCGTGACCCGGCAGCTTTCAAATATTCTGGCCGCCCAGAATCTGCTCAATCCGGCTTCAGTCCTGGGACAGGAACAGTTTTGGACAAGCGGTGATGCCAAGCAGGCCCAGGCCGTCTTTTCTACCCTATGGGGACAGCCGATCAAGCTGCAGTCTCTACCCCAAGCATTTGCCTAGAAAAGCCACAATTTCGGCCCAAGCCTGATCGGCGGCTGCCGGATCGTAGCGATAGCCATCATCTCGCATGAACGTATGGTTTGCTTCGTACAGCAGTGTTTTGTGAGTTATCCCTGCCTGGTCAAGCGCCTGCAAAATTGCCTCCCGTCCGGCAGGGGGCACATGAGGATCTAAAGCGCCAAAAATAGTCAGCACCTCACCGCGAATTTCACCAACGCGATCGAGGGTATTGGCCGTACCCCGGCCCAGCTTGCCGCTGTGAATGCCCGTGGGGTAGCAGCACACAGCCGCGTCCACGTCTGCTCGCAGGGCGGCGCGAAACGCCAAATGTCCGCCAATACAAAAGCCCAGCGCCCCTAACTCGTCAGGCAGAACTTGGGGCTGAGTTTTGAGCCAGTCTAGAACCGCTGCGGCATCGGCATCATAGTCAGCGATCGCAGTGCGGCGAGCATTATCATTTCCCCGCAGCCGTCCTATGTCGTCAGGCTCAATCACAGCGCCAACTGGCTCTAGGCGGTGAAAAATTTCAGGCGCAGCCACCACAAAGCCATATCCCGCTAGGCGATCGGCCAGCAGTGTAATCGGTCGCCCTAGCTGATATAGCTGTAGTCAATCAGGTTAGGACGTAGACTGGAATAAGTTGATACGGTTACTTGACAATGGCTCGACCCTACAGCGAAGACTTCCGGCAAAAAGTGATTGAGGCGATCGAGTTGGATGGTCTC
>JAAHIC010000915.1 GCA_010671965.1 Leptolyngbya sp. SIO4C5 | reverse complement strand
TGGTCAGAGTAAGGATAGCGATCGCTGATGGTGTAAGCATCAGCGATCGCTATCCTTACTCTGACCCGCTAGCCCGCAACGTCATGGGTAACGCTGTTCTGTCAGACAATCTGCGGCAGATTATCGGTCAAAACAGCAACTACATGCGGGACGCGGTAAAAGTGGTGATTGACGCCCACGACGGGACGCCGCAGTTTTTCGTGGTTGACGAGCAAGATCCGGTGCTCGCCACCTACCGCCAGATTTTTCCTAACCTGTTTATCGGCAGCGATCGCATTCCAGCAGCCATCAAAGCCCACTTCCGCTATCCGCTGGACTACTTCCAGGCCCAGGCCCAGATGTATCAGGCGTATCACATGGCGAACTCGGAGGTGTTTTACAACCGTGAGGATCTCTGGCGATTTCCCCAGCAGGTCTACGAAGGCGACCAGCGCCAGATGCAGCCTTACTACATCATCATGCGGCTGCCGGACGCCGAGCAGGAAGAGTTTATTTTGATCATTCCGTTCACGCCGGTCAACAAAGACAATATGGTGGCCTGGATGGCGGCGCGATCGGATGGTGAAAACTACGGCAGGCTGCTGCTCTATGAGTTTCCCAAGCAGGAGCTGGTCTATGGCCCTAGTCAGGTAGATGCCCGCATTGATCAAAATCCCGACATTTCCCAGCAGCTTACCCTGTGGAGTCAAGAAGGTTCGCGGGTGATTCGCGGCGATTTGCTGGTCATTCCGATTCAGCAGTCGCTGCTCTATGTCGAACCTGTCTATCTACGGGCTGAGCAGGGAGAGCTACCGGAGCTGAAGCGAGTGATTGTGGCCTATGGCGACCAGACCGTAATGGCAAATAACTTGGAAACAGCCTTGGCGACCGTATTTGGCGCGGCTACTTCTGAAGCGATCGCCCCTGAAGCTCCGGCTGCTGAAGCCCCCATTAGCCCCAACCTCGACCCCCAACTGGTGCAATCTGCGATCACAGCCTACGAGCAGGGCCAAGCCGCTCTGCGCTCCGGCGACTGGCAGCGCTACGGCGAAACCCAACAGGAACTAGAAACCCTCTTGCAGCAGCTCAATCAGCAAGCAGCCCCCTAGCTTCAGCCTACGTCGAAGGGGGCATCTCAATCACGATCTCTGTCTTGACTGAGTTAGCCAGAAAGCAGCTATGGTGGGCAGCTTCGTGCATTTGCAAGATTTGCTCAGGCGTGGGCAAGTTGCCTTGAGCAAAAGTGATCTGCGGTCGCAGGTGCACCTGAGTGATAGCCAGGTTGCCGTTTTCGTTTTTTGCCAGCGTGCCAACAGCGCGATCGCAGTATTGCTCCACGATAAATTTTTGCTTAGCGGCGATCGCCAAAAACCACAGCATATGACAGCTTGCCAGCGAGGCCACAAACGCTTCTTCTGGATCCACGCAGGCCGCGTTGGAATAAGGCGCTGGCACTACATGAGGCGACGCTGATACAGGCACTTCTAAGCCCCCGTCAAACTGCCAGATATGTTCCCGGCTGTACTGGTTATCAGTCGATTGCACCTGGTAGCGCTGCCACTGCACGGTCGCGATATGGTCAGACATGATGTTCTACATTAGCTTGAGCAAAATCACGAAAAAAGCAAACGTACCCACTACCATCAAAGCAGCCGAAATTAAAAGACTCAGCGATCGCCGGGGGAGGTAGACATAATCATCGCGCTGAATCAGACGCAATTCCCGCCGATGCTCTAACATGGCTGCTAGCATAGCAAACGTCCCCAAGGAAACAAAGCAAAGACCCACCAGCCGCGACAGCCGCCAAGAAGTGCCAGGGGCAGCAGGCGCAACAGTGGCAATTAGCTGATCGATGCCAAAGCCAAACGTAATCAGCGCTAAACATGTCCGGATCCAGGCCATCAGCGTGCGTTCTGCGGCTGCCCGATTGCGGGCCTTAGCCAACTCGTTGTTTAAGTTGTGACGCGAAGGCTGACCAGCAACTGCTCGATCTGCACGAAGACGGGCTACCTGCACCTCATCGA
>JAAHIC010000914.1 GCA_010671965.1 Leptolyngbya sp. SIO4C5 | reverse complement strand
GATTAGGGAGTCTGATTGAGCAGTTAAAACTTTAGAGAAAGCTTTTAGCAAAACCTCAAAGTTTTTATAGTTTGAGTTGCGGGAACCGACATATAAGAAATATGGCTGAGGCGGAACTGGTTCGGCTCCATGAGCCATGCTTTGACTCAGATCAGCGGCATGATAAATAACTTTTACTTTATCTTCCGAAATTGAGTATCTTGTCAGTACATCTTGTTTGGTATTTTCAGATATACAAATTATTGCATCTGCAACTTCTGCTGCTCTACGCTTTACTTTAGCAAGCTGGCCATTGGGATCCATTTGCGGTGCAAACAGCTCGTGGATCATGTCATGGAAGGTCACAACTATAGGCTTACGGTAGCTTGTCAGATCCTTTCCTGTGTGTAGCCAGTAATAGGTTGGATGAATCAGATCAAACTGAGTCATCGTTGTTGCTAAATGAAAAAAGTACTGTCCAAGTGGTTCTGACAATCGCTTCGGATTTACGCCAGCAAGCGGGTAAAGATACTTCTCGAGATTTGAGTGAGTCGGATAAGTCAGCTTTTTTGACCGGTAGCCCGTAAGCAAAGGATGAAACTGATCGGGCAACGAGCTTACGAGGTTTTTGAAATATCGGCTGATGCCCCCCTGAGTTTGAAGCTTGTAAACTAAGCCGTCATATAGAATACGCATAAGAAAAATTCTAGAAGAATCAGCTCAACAGCAAGCCGATCTGAAAGCATACTGATCGGCTATATATCATCAACTGAAAGCTAAGTTTTAGTCACGTACTAATTCATGATTGACTCGCTTGGGCGTGTTTGGGCAAAGCATAAAATAATGATTCAAAATGGGCTAAATCGAAATCACCATCTTGATTGACCACAACCCACTCTTTTTCATCTAAGTCAAACATGTGGAAATGCGGCTGATAGAGCTTAATTCCATAAGATAGAAACCCCGGCCAGTGAGAAAAAGAGCTGTTCCCAACGACTAGAATGTCTGCGATCGCCATGTGATGAATTGCTTCCATCGCTGGCTCGTTTAAGTGATAAACAACGCGGTCAGAAACCTGACTGATTGAATCTTTTACTTGTCTCATATCCTCTTCTGTGCCTGAAGAATAAACATGAAACGTGTATGATCTGTCTTGAAAAACATGCTTTAAGTTACTTAATACCTTTTCATAGTATGAAAGCGGTAAAAAGCGCTGGTTTTCAGCAGATGCGTCATCTCTTCGCACATGAACCGCAATGTTTATTACATTAGGTTCAAAATATGAAAACTTTTTGGGATGTTTTTTGCTAAAATACTTACACCTCAGTTTATTAACAACTTTGGAGTAAATTTCAGGATCAATATGATCTTTTTTACCCCAATCATGAACTTGGTAAAGCATCACTCTGATTCCCCTCTGGAAACAGAAAATGGCGCTTTTATTTGCAGTTCTATGTTGAAATACCTGTTGAAAATAACTTAAGGGTGAACCATCCCAAAAATTAGGGGATCGCCACTGACGAACTTGTTTGACTGGGACTCTTTTAAGTAAAAAGCGCGCCCTATACTCTGTCCACTCAATATATCTCAGCAAAAATCTTTGCCGAGGAGATAAGCATCTAACTCCTAGAAAAGGTGTACATGAAATAATAGGCGAATCTTGCTTGAAACATTGTGAGAATTGAACCTCACCTTCGCCAAATCCAAAAAAATCTTCCCACTTTTGCTCAGGAAGCGGACTGTGAAGATACTTTACGTTATACCATTCTGCTAAAATAAATCCAGTGATTAGATCATCGAGTTTATGCCCGATTCGGTGGCCAGAATTCGGAATTACAGTCAAATAAACTTCTTGCGAATCTTGATGTTGCTGCATAAAATTAAGCCTTTGCTTTTAACTCAAATCGCTAAACTTTATAACTCGCCTACTCCCACCAATCTTTAGAAGAACGACCAAATAATGATTTAGTCTTCATCCACAGGCTCCTCAACTGCCAAAAACTGCTAGTTTTTATTGATGCAATA
>JAAHIC010000913.1 GCA_010671965.1 Leptolyngbya sp. SIO4C5 | reverse complement strand
CAATACCGATGGATTTGATCGGGTGGGTCATTGCCAAAATTTGTACAATCAGTACCGTTTTTGGGAAATACAGCTGCAGTCAGGGCTGTATTTGATGTGGATAGATGAAGACTACCATCAGGACCTGTGCATTAAGGTCGAGCATCCAGATGGAATGCCGTTGATCGCTAAGTTTTATCTCTCGGGTGAGCATCGGGTTCAATGTCCGAGGATTCCAGGCGTGCCGACTGAATATTGTGAAGCGGCTGGACAGAGCTATTTTTTCTCATTGCCGGATGTGAAAGAAAATGAAATTAATCTAGCGGGTCAGCACGTGCGGACCCTGCGTCTGGAAATTGAACCTCGTTTTCTTCAGGGGCTGGGCGTTGACTTGGCATGCTTGCCCAGCCTGCTGCAGCAAACCCTGACGGACGATCGCACGCGCTTTCACCGGTCTCTGGGCATGATGACCCCTGACATGCAGAAAGTGCTACAGCAGATTTTGCACTGTCCCTACCGCTCCGGCATCAAACGACTATTTTTAGAGAGTAAGGCCCTGGAGTTGCTGACACTGCAGCTGGACCAGTGGGTCGTGCTAGAGCAGGGGGAGCGCCCGGCGCAGGGGCTAAAAGCGGCGGATGTTGAGCGGGTGTACGAGGCGGCGACTATTTTGCTCAGGGAGTTGGCTAACCCGCCCTCGGTGATTGCCCTGGCCCGTCGGGTGGGGCTGAATGACAACAAGCTGAAGGCGGGGTTTCGGCAGGTGTTTGACACGACGGTATTTGGCTATGTGAGGGCGCAGCGGCTGGAGCAGGCCAGAGAGCTTTTGCTCGCGGGGGGCATTACCGTCACTCAGGCCGCTTGGGCAGTGGGCTATGTCAATCAAGGACATTTTGCCGCGGCTTTTCGCAAGCGATTTGGGGTAAATCCGCGCCAGCTAAGGCAGTGAGACTCGCAATTCTGAGAAAAACTCCCGCTGTGAGTGGAAAAACTCCCGCTGTGAGCTGACAGGGCTATCTGCCCTCCGTAAAAATACTCACACTTGCGAATCATTTGCATTTGGTGTGAGGCATGATGAATCTTCAAACTGGAGTAGGACAGCGACCATTGGCTGGAGCCCGCTGCCTGGGACTGATGGTTGCCCTGGCGGGTAGCTGGGCGGGGGCTTTGGCGCTATCGGCTGAGGCGCAGGAAATCGAGGTGTTAGAGAGCCCCGGCATCCTGGCAGAGGAGGTCAGTAGCGGCGAGGCGATCGCCGCCGACTCGCCCACTGCCTCAACAGAGACAGTCAGTGAATCGGAGTCAGCGGCAGTAGACTCGCCTGTGATCTCGGTAGAAAACATTCATCGCACTGAGGCCGCCGCCGCCAACCCACCCGCCACCACGGTAGAGGAATGGCAGGCGCAAATCGCCCAGTCGCGGGTCACGATTACGAATGTGCGGGTAGAGGAAACCGCAGCGGGGCTGCAGGTGGTGCTAGAAACGGCAGGCGGCGACCTGACTGCGCCCGCGACTCAGACGGTGGGGGAGGCGCTGATTGCTGAAATCCCCAATGCGGTGCTGGATTTACCTGACGGAGAAGCGTTTGAGCAGTTTGGCCCAGCAGAGGGGATTGCGCTGGTGAGCGTGACAAATTTGCCCGGCGATCTTGTACAGATTTCGATTACGGGCACGGAGGCAGTGCCGCAGGCGCAGATCAGCGCTGACGCGAGCACCCTGGTGCTGAGCGTGGTGCCAGGAGTCGCCACCGCCACTGATGCTGATGATGACGCGATTCAAGTGGTGGTGACTGGAGAAGAGGCGGGCTCTGACTACTTTGTGCCTAATGCGCCGAGTACGCTGAGAACGGGTGTGGATATTCGCGATACGCCTTCTTCGATTCAGGTGATACCCCGGCAGGTGATTGAAGACCAAGCAGCAACGAACGTGCGTGACATCGTGCGACTTCCTCCTGAGGTTTCAAAGTTAACACCACTCGCATTTCGCACGATGTCACGCACGTTCGTTGCTGCTTGGTCTTCAATCA
>JAAHIC010000912.1 GCA_010671965.1 Leptolyngbya sp. SIO4C5 | reverse complement strand
TGTAGTAAAGGTCTTCTAGAGAAATCTCATAAAGCGCCTCTTTCAGTTTTTGATGTAATCGCTTCCAAAGCGTCAAAGTTACCCAATCTTCTGTTTGATCATCTTTGAGCTGATGTCGAGACAGCGGCTCAACAGTTTCACCAACCGCTTCCAGAATTTGACCTAAAGAAATTTGGCTCGCAGGCATGGCTAATAAATAGCCCCCTTGAGAACCTCTAACTGACTTAACGAGTCCGGCTCGACGTAGAGCAATCAGCAATTTTTCTAAATAAGGCGCGGGAATTCTTTGTCGTTTAGCAATAACGCTGACAGAGACAGGCTGATGGTGACCTTGCAAACTCAGATCTAAGAGAGCTTTGACGCTGTAGTGACCCCGAGTTGTCAGCTTCATTTTTTCATTTACTGTTTCTATTGAATTTCAATGGCATAAATAAATTTACGAATATGTTTTGATTAAAATCTTTCGATTAAATGCAAAAAACTATTTTGCTGTAGTATCATTTTTCATGTCAATATGAAAGTTGAAACTCCATAGAGTTCTAAACTATATTAACTCTACCGAGTAATTTTCGCGTCCTGTAGGATATAGAGACTTAGGTTAATGGCTAGTGAAGTAAATGCAGATGCCCTACGGGTAAAGCCCTGCTCAAAAAAGTCAAAGAGTTGGAGCACCTGTCCAAAGAAGACAAAGCAAAAGCCTGTGGATACTACACCGTCACCAAAAATGGTGTAGAGCGGGTTAATATGATGAAGTTTTTGAATGCCCTAATTGATGCTGAGGGTATTCAACTAGACAGCACCCAGAGCAGTAATGGCCGAGGGGGACGTAGTGCTAGCTACCGCATTACGGTGCAGTCTAACGGAAATTTGCTCATTGGTTCTGCTTACACCAAGCAGATGGGTCTAAAGCCTGGAGATGAGTTTGAAATTTCTTTAGGACGGAAGCATATTCGCCTTAAGCAAATCACCGAAGATGGTGAAGAGATTGACGACGCCGATCTAGACGAATAAGCGCTTAGCTATCTCTGCTGATCAGGGCTGGGGACGTCTGAAGTTTGAGATAAGCCCAGATAAGCCCAAGCCCTATTTGAGTTAAGGTAAGCCCTATAAATTTAGGCGTGTCGATAAGTTTAGTTAAGGGATGCGCCTAGTAGAATCGGTTTGACCTATATTACCGAATGCTTGGGAAGATTCGGGTAGAGTCCTGAGCGGTTTAGCCATATAGTCACTATTATGAATTTACCGTTAATCCTGGACTTAGCGCTAGGACTGGTTTTCACGTACTTGATTCTAAGCCTTTTGGCCAGTGAAATTCAGGAAATTATCAGCGCCGTTTTGCAGTGGCGAGCTGAGCACTTAAAATACTCGATTGAGCAGCTTTTAGCAGGAGATAGTGCTGAAAATAGAGCGGCTGCTCAAGAACTTGCAAACAAGCTATATAACAGCCCGGTAATTCGCAGCCTCAACCATGAAGCGAGGGGGCGGATTGCTCGGCTGCTGCGGCAGTTTTTGCATTTTGTGGGTCAAGTCTATCGCACGGTGACGCGAACGCGAAATGTTTTTGGAAATCAAACTAGTGGCCCTTCCTATATTCCCGCAGAAGCGTTTGCCACAACTTTATTAGAAAACTTACATTTAATCGATCTACAGCGACTGTTAACAGAATCAAGATTAGGCAGGCTGTTCGAGGAGCGAGTTCAGTTACCCGTCAATCAAATTCTGAATGACTTGCGCGTTAGCACTGCCAATGAGTATCTGTTGGAGCCTGAGATTAGGCAATTGGAGCAGTCACTACAGCAAATTTCTCAGGACTTTCAATCTCGACGAATCAATCTTACTCAAGCCCTGAATCTACTGCTCGGCAAAATAGATAATTTTATTGAGATAGCTCAGCAATCGCTGCCAGCAACAAATCATATTCATCAGCGCTGCCTGCTAAATTACGCTTTAGAAAAGCTAATCGCCTCAAGAACGTTTGACTGAGATGATTATCTGCTGGCAGCGATAT
>JAAHIC010000911.1 GCA_010671965.1 Leptolyngbya sp. SIO4C5 | reverse complement strand
TTCTGGCAAAGCCTGCCTGCCAAAGCAAAAACAACTCTCATGAGCTGATAGTCATGATTCTTTTGCCTTCCATTATCGGCTGGATCACAACAGCCCTCTATTTTGTTGGCATTGCCATTGTCCTGAGCGTTTTTGCCTGGAGCGCTTGGCGCACGGCCAGAATGGGACTGCAATACCTTAAACGCCTGCACCAGGTACCCTGTAGCCGCTGTGCTTATTTCACGGGTGACTATCGTCTCAAGTGTGCGGTTAATCCCTGCATTGCCCTGACCGAGCAGGCCATTCACTGCCGCGACTATGAACCGGCAACGGTGCCGATCAGACCCGCACCCGGTTGTAAATCAGCCTGCGGCTGTCTGAGCAGCTACGAAGACTTATCAATAATGTCATTGTCCTCTACGATTCAGGCCGCTAAGAGTGCTAGCGCCCTACAGCGACAATCTTGATTTTCCCAATAGCCCACTGACGCTTACAGGTTTCACAGCATGGTGATTCAAACAAATTGGCTAACACCAGCTTCTATTGTGTCCTTTACGCGGCATGAGCTTATGCCAGCGAATGCCTGTTATCTGTGGCAGATTCGCTCAGGGCTGGTGCGTACTCTCACCTGGGATGAAGAAGGGTGTGTAGTCCCCCTGGGTTTTTGGGGCGCGGGCAGTCTGGTCGGGTTTGCTCTGACGCGAATGGAACCTTTCGAGATTCAGTGCCTAGCGACGACTGAGGCAGAAGTTCTCAATCCCATGTCGCCTATTCCGAATGCGACCCTTTTAAACTACGTACGACAGCAGAGCGAACTGATGCGCATTCTGCACGCTCGCGGAGTCGAGCGCCGCTTAATACAGTTTCTCTGTTGGCTAGCCGATCAGTTTGGTCAGCGGGCTCCCGATGGGCTGCATCTGAAGCTAACCATTACTCACCAAGAAATTGCTGAATCTATTGGCAGTAGTCGGGTGACAGTGACGCGATCGCTGAAGCAGCTAGAGAACGAAAACAAGCTGAAGTGGTCACGTCATCATCAGGTAATCTACTGGAAAACCCTGAATCAAATCAGGGCTGATTTTCCGGTTCTACCTGCTTTCAGCCCGTCTCTATATCGCGCTGGATAAGGCGTCCGCACAGCAGTAGGGCCACTTGATTATAAAAAGCCAGTAACTTTTGAGTTACTGGCCTTAGCTATGTAATTAGTTGCGAGTAAGGCGTAATCGATGTCAAATCCAGCGTGGCTACTGCTGAGTCAGTTGTGCCCACTCGTCGGGTAGCACATTTGCCAAGATTTCAAAGTCGTCCTGACCGCTTGGCCTAAGCACGTAGGCAACACCCTGAGGTTCTGGATAGATGCCCGTTGCTGAGTCAAACACATCATCGTGCCCCACGATCACCGTGTTAGTTCCCGACTCAGGCACCTCAGTCAGCAGCGGCATAATTCCAGCCTTCATTTGCTCCATCTGCTCATCAGTGTATTCCTCAGCCGGGGCAAAGTTGAGTCCGGCCACCTTCTCGTAGCGATCAAAGGCAATATCAGCGGTTTGCCAAGCGCGGCAATACTCGCTGGAATAAACTTCTCCGACTGGGATTGAAAGTTCCTCAAAAGCTGTCCCAATCGCCTTGGCATCTTCCCAACCGGCTTCGCTCAGGTTGCGCTGGGTGGAGCAGTCATTGACATCGGCAGTAACCTGGTCGGCATAGTCTTTCTCTGTCTGCGCATGTCTGAAGAAAATGACATGCCCGCCGTCTTGCAGAGCACTCACAAGCTCCTGGCCGCTGACTTGATCTTCAAAGGTGTCGTTGTAGCTGGTGTCGCCACTTTCACCGCCTTCGCCGCCTTCGCCGCCTTCGCTGCTGCCAGCAGGTTCAGCGGTTTCTTCGACGGTGGGAGCCTCTTCAGTAACGGGATCTTCTGTAGTTGACGTATCGCCACCACAAGCCGTGAGGGTAGCGGCTAGACCAGCAGCCAAAAATAGCTCAATGGATTTGCTTCGTTTCATTTTGCAACCAGGAGATTGTAGAGA
>JAAHIC010000910.1 GCA_010671965.1 Leptolyngbya sp. SIO4C5 | reverse complement strand
TTAGAGGCAAAGCAGTGACCGATGAGTCCGGAGAAAGCAGTGGACGGCACTGTTTCACTGCCCATCTCAAATCCAAGTCGTGAGTGCAGCAACTTTGCCTCTAAGGAATTTGTCACTTTTCAGCCTGGTGAATTCTATCAGCTTTGTCTCAATGGTTTGCAAGAAACTTCATCAAAGGCGATCGCTGACCTTGACCTAGACAAACAGCTAAAGTTTTTAGGAGCTGCCTTCAATATTACTAATCGGGTAAACGATGTTACAAGTTACGAAGCTCTCTATCACGAACAGGTTGCTAATGAGCCAGAACCCGTTCGTCAGTTCAGCCTGCGCTTCGTAACGCCTACTGCTTTTTCTCAAAACCGCCTCTATCTACCACTGCCAGTACCCACTTTGATGTTTCGAAGCTGGCTAGAGCGCTGGAATCATTTTGCACCAGTCTATTTAGGTAGCGATGATTTAATTGGCTATTTGAGTGAAGCGATCGCCCTCTCCCGCCACCGTATCCAAACTCGCTCTGTTCAGGTCTACAGCAGCTACATCACCGGATTCACTGGCGATGTCTCTCTTCGCACCCTATCTCGCATCGATCCTCTGCTGGCGAATGTGGCTAATCTGCTAGTTCAGTATGCTCAATTTACTGGTACTGGAACAAAAACTCGTTTAGGAATGGGATTTACAGAGCTTTGCTTAAATTCTGAAGCTAATCAATCTACCTAGAGCTTTTTTGTCTGTGATCTTGCTTTCTCTCTAAAAATCTGAAGTTTAGTTATGAAATCTACCTCATCTAACTCGAATAGTTCATCATTTATCTCTACATTCTTATCTCATTCTTCTGCTGATCATGCCTTGGTTGAAGCAGTAGCTCAACGGCTTGGTCGTCGTGGTGTCTTAGCTTGGCTCGATAAAAATGAACTTTTAGAGATGGGTCCACTAGATATTGTTCTTAAGCAAGCTGTTCAACAGCAAGCTACCTTGACACTCTTCCTTTCTGAGGCTTCCTTGAAGTCTGAATGGTGCAAAGATGAACTTCGTTGGGCATTGGAAGCTCAAGAGGGATATGACCACATCTTGCCAGTGTATTTGGGGGATCCTCTTCAGTTAATTAAAAGTCACGAATTACTAAGATCTCGTTTTCTCGATGCTTATGGCAGCAGGGTCAATCAGTTAGGTTATGTGTGTCAGGAAAAATCAGTTGCTCCTGACCCAGATGCGATCGCAAAGCAAATAGCCGCAACAGCTTATCGGCGCTCAATATTAGATGCATGGACTGAAGTTGTAGTTGTGATTGACCAGCGGGGTGACGGTCAGCGACGAGGGATGCCTCTAATCCCTGAAAACATAGCCCGGCTTCAGGCCCCGGTACTCACTTTTCGACCTAGTCTTGGGCTGCGGCAAAGAGGAGAAGTGCTCGCTGGAGCCGATTGGGAAGATATGCTTCAAACCATGACTGAAGGGTTGTCTCACGCACTTGGCACACCGCGCAGCGAATTTTGTAGGATTTTAGTTCTTGGTAATGCTCAAACAGGTCTAGTATGGGCAGTTGGAAAGCATTTTGATAGAACTTATAACATTGAGCTTTATGGCTATGACAGATTTGGTAATGCAGTTACCAACAAAGGACAGGAAAGGCTGACACCACTGCCCGGAGGAAATCCCGAAAGTGTTCAGCTAGTGTGCGATAAATCCGATGATTTAGATGAAAACCAATCAGAAATTGCGTTGGGCATTGGTTCTAAGGAATATATAGACGATGCTAAGCAAGCAGTACCCAATCTTCCCTTGTTCTGGATAGAGTCTGGGAAAATTGATACCTCTGAGCAAGCTATGGAACTAATAGCTAACATTGTTGCTTCGGTCAAACATCTTCGTCAAACCTACGGCGTTCAGGAACTGGTTCTGTTTTGGACAGGCCCTAACCATGTAGCGCTCCTTGCCGCAGCTAATTTAACCAGACATATCATCCATATATCTGATTTTATGGATGATATGTCTGGTTAAATTAGCTGCGGCA
>JAAHIC010000091.1 GCA_010671965.1 Leptolyngbya sp. SIO4C5 | reverse complement strand
AGGAACTTCAGTTATTTTTCTACTTATTTACTCAACTCAGTGGATACAGCGAGTCTTTTTGCCCATTGCGGCGATCGCTTTTGGCTTTTTAGTCAACTCAGTTCGCGTGGGTTTGATGGCAGTCCTAGCAGCTTCTTCCGGCCAGGAAGCTTTTGAATATTGGCATGTGGGTAATGGATCTCTCATTTTTTCGGCGGTTTCTATTACCTTGTTGGGGCTTTTCTGTTTCTTTACTCTCCAGCCAGAGTAGATAGCTTATGCTTGAATCAAAGCAAACTAGGCAGCATTGGCGATCGCTCAGAAGCATTCTTTTATGCCTAACTTGTCTAAGCATTTTTGGCGTACTGGGTAAGCTGCTCCTGGCTTCAGAAGCTTCCGTGTCTGAGCGAATCAAGCCGCAGCCACTGGCTTTTCCAGACAGGATCGCTCTTGCCAATTTTCGCTTTTTAGCAAGTCAACCAATCACGGCCCCTGCTAGCCCAGAGGCTCAAAATCGCTTCCTGATCAACGGTCAAATTTACCGATATCAGCAAAACTCGCGATTTTTGACTGCGGAAATGTACTACATGGTTGATACGAGCGGCAACGTTGCTGGTTTTTTAGAGCAAAACACGGCTATTCCCATTGAATCTGTTAGACCTGCTTTCAAAACAGAGAAATATCAGGCAGCCGTTGGCTATTACCTCCTATTTCCCTATCAGGAAAAACGCTATTTAGCTAGCTGCATCAATCCCAAAGGCGAAAGCACAGTCACCCTGCCGCAGTTTAGAGATAACCGCTATCGCTACGACATTCTCAGTCCGCGTCTCTTGAAATGGCTATTGACTTCAGACAATATTCGTGACTTTCGCTGCCTCTGGGTACTGATGTCTACCAGTTCAGCTCAGAAAGACCCAGCCGAAGACTATCAGGTGCTAGAGCAAGCCTGGTTTGACTGGCAGGCGCAGTGGCAACCTCAATTTTCCCGCCTTGACTAGCTAGATTAGCTTTCATCCAACCTATCAGGTGTCCCAAAATGGCTCATACCGCGTCTAAAATGACTGACTCTCGTAAGACAACTGCTTTAATTCGCCTGTCTGGTTATGGCCTACTTTTCATATTTGCCGTACAGCTAGGAGATATTTTCATTCCGGCTTATTTCATGGATCCAGATTGGGAATTAGGCATGGTGGCTAGTCTATTAGAAAGAATGCCGCTGGCCCTGATTGCTCTAGTTCTGGTTTTCTTTGGTGAAATGACCTGGCGCAATAAGTGGGAAAAGCGACTTCTATGGGGACTTTCCTGGTCAACCTTGATTGTCGGACTGCTGTTTTTGAGTCTGGTTCCACTCAGCGTCAGCTCAAGCATCAAGCTGAAAACAGAAACAACTGAGCGAACAAACCTAGAATATAGGCAGCAGATTGCTCAGCTAGAACAACTGCAAGCCAGAGTTGAAAATGCGACTGCTCAGGAGATGGATGCTCTAGCCGCAGCCCTGGCTGGGCAGACCACAGCTATAGAAGTTAGTGACTCTCAGGCTTTGACCGAGCAGGTGAATGCTGAAATCCAGTCGGCCCAAAAGCAGCTTAGGGTTCAGCGCGAAACGGTTGAAAATGCTCAATGGCGCAATCTGCAAAAAAACGCTATCAAGTGGAGTCTAATCGCGATTGTGTCTGCATTTCTGTTTTTCTCGGTCTGGAACCTCACCGCTTGGGCCCGCTAATTTTTGCTCGCTATGTCTAAGCAGTTGCTGCTCTCAAGGCGTCGATAATTTGCACGTTGGCCGATGGAAAGGGATACTGATCGATCTCGTCTAACGTTACCCAGCGAATTTCGTCACATTCAAGCGGCTGCGGCTCACCGCTGAGGTGGCGGCAGTGATGCACGTTGAGCGTGACTTTGAAGTGGGTGTAGGCATGTTCTACTACAATCAGGCGATCGCCCACCTCAATTTCAATATCCAGTTCTTCTTTAATTTCTCGTTTAATACAGGCTTCAATCGTTTCTTCTGGCTCAACTTTGCCACCGGGAAACTCCCACATGCCGCCAAGCAGTCCTTCCTGACGGCGGCGATCGATCAGAATCTGGCCCTGATCGTTACGGATGACGGCGACGCCGATAAATTTGTGGGGCAGCGGCGGACGACTTTCAGACATAGGTAGCTCCGACTGTACATTCTGATTGTAGGCCGCGCAGTGGCGCTGCCAAGGACAAAGCAGACAGGCTGGGCTGTGGCGCGTGCAAAGGGTGGCCCCTAGATCCATCAGGGCCTGGTTGAAGTCTCTGGGCTGCTGCGGATCGAGTAGGGTGGCTGAAAGCGACCAGAGGCGATCGAGGGCTTTGCTAGGGGGCTGCGGCAGGGCGATCAGCCGCGCCAGCACCCGCTTAACGTTGCCGTCTAAGATGGGCACGGCCTGGTTAAACGCCGCGCTGAGAATACCGCCAGCGGTGGTGCGGCCAATGCCCGGCAGAGCGATCGCCGCCGCTAACTGACGGGGAAACTGCCCCTGATGCTGCTGCACGACTGCTTGAGCCGCCCGGTGTAGATTTCTGGCCCGCGCATAGTAGCCTAGCCCCTGCCATGCTTTGAGTACGGTTTGCTGGTCAGCCGCCGCCAATGCTTCAACCGTAGGAAACTGCTGCAGCCAGCGCTGGTAGTAGGGCAAAACCGTCTTCACCTGTGTCTGCTGCAGCATAATCTCCGAAATCCAGATGACATAAGGATCGCGGCTCCGTCGCCAGGGCAGATCGCGGCCAAACTGAGCGTACCAGTCCAGCAGCGATCGCCGCAGCTCCTCTACAACAGAATTCGGCAAGTCCGCTGACGAACTTGCCGAAGCTGAAATCTCTCTCAATAATTCAGGCTGATTCAAGAAAAGCGTTCAGACTTAGATTAATCAGACAGGCTAGAGCTATCTACGTTGGCTAAAGACTGCTCAAAGGTCATTCTCTGCTCGGCGCTGCGGAGAAAATAACCGCTCATCATGGCAGAAGCCAGCAGCCGCCCTAGGTGCTCACGGCTAGTCGTAATCGTAATGTCAAAATGCTGCGATGGCAATCCGCCTAAGAGACCGACAATATTGTGCTCCATCACCTGCAAAACTTCTGAGGAATCAGGCCTAGAGAGCTGAGCAATCATTTCAGGCTCTAAAGATTGAACGTACTGCATCAGGGCATTGTCACCAGCAGACTTGCCTAAAAAATCTGACGCTTGACCGGGCGCGTTATTCACAACAGCTACCTCACTCGGACAACAAATACTCGCTGGGCTGTATAACCCTGGGAGCGGCGCTACATCTGATGTAGCGCTTAATGCCACTGTAGCAAGGCAAATTACGGACTAGGGTAAGTAGAACCGAACCGCAGCTACCCCATCTTCCCTACTGTTTACCAGGTCGGATCGACATAGAGATTCACCGTCATCTGCGATCGCCCACTGGGAACCGCCGTAATGCAGGCGCAAATTGGGTCAGCTTCTCCTTCCACTTCCACCTCACAGGCATGACAAGATCCCATCAGGCAGCCTGTGGGAATGGTGACGCCTGCCCGGTCAGCTACCTGTAGCAAAGGCTCTCCAGCTTCAGCCTGAGTCACTGTGTTATCTGGTAGGAAGCGAATTTCTACGCTCATGACTTCCTCTACTGGGCGGCGTTGGGACTGGCCTGCACCTGCTTCAACATGTCCACCAGGGTATGATGAGCATCCTGAGCGCTTTCTAACGTATGATCAAATTCCACCCGCACTGGAGTAGGCTGACCGTCAACCTGAGCTGTCAGATTCATCCCCTCAGCGTCGATGGATTCCATTGAGGCGGCTGTGGCCGATTGAATGCCGCCAAAAACCTGGGCATAGGTCAAAACAGCCTCGGCATGATCTTTATTCATGTGCTTGCAAATGCGATCGCTCACTGCCGCTGTAATGGCTTCAGACATGTAAAATTCTCCAAGCTATATCCCTAACCTAGCACTGCTTGCAGAAGTCATGGAGTCCCCGTCAGCGCATAATCTTAAACATCCCTGGCCCACAGGACATATTTTTCAAAGTCCGGGGGCACATTTGACCTACCGCGTTGTCGGGCCTTGCTGTCGGCTGTTTGACCGAGAGCAGCTCCCTTGGCCCTGCTGTCGCCTGCAGTGGCGGGGTAAGGAACCCAGCTGGCGTCGAATTGGTCGCCGCTTGGTTCCCGATATGGCAACGCGAAAATTTGCTTCCTACAGCGTTGAAATCGTTGGTCAGGGCTACCGCAGCGAGCCGTTTGTAACAACGCTGTATACGTTTGCTTTGCCGCCTGAACTGCAGCAGTGGTGGTATGCCAAACGTCTGCCTGTGGGTCAGCCCGCTGCCATCGTGAGCTTAAAACCATGACGCGATCGCCCCTTAGTTCCCTAGCCCTGCGGCTGACGCCCGGCGCTGATCTAAAGCTCAGCCTGCTGGAGTTTGCTCAAGTTCATGAACTGCAGGCCGGTTTTATTTTGACAGCCGTTGGCAGCCTACAGGCGGCACATCTGCGCTATGCCGGACAGGCTGAAGGAGAGCAGCGACAGCAGCGGTTTGAGATTGTGTCTTTAGTCGGCACCTTTTCAGCCCAAGCGGCTCACCTGCACATTGCTCTAGCTGACGCGCAGGGAAAACTGCTAGGCGGCCATGCTTTACCCGGCTGTATTATCTACACTACTGCTGAAATCGTGGTAGGTGAGCTGAACGCGATCGCCTTTAACCGCGCCCCTGATCCACAGACGGGCTATCAAGAACTGGTGATTGAGCCACGCCGTTAGCCCGGCGTTTACGGGTTTGTCCCACCCTATTGCCGGCAGATTGTGACTTGATAAACTAGGCCCGGCGGTAGCGGCTAGCCACAATCCCAATGCCCCCAACACCGGCCAAAATAGCGATCGCAATGGGAGAGAGCGCTGCGTAGTGAGTATCGAGCTTTGGCCCTTCGCTGATATTTTGAAAGTCAATTCCAGTTTCGCCCACCGGAATCGTCAAAATATCGCCGTGGCCTTCCTGCCGGATTTTAATTGTCCAGTCACCTGGTAGGGATTCATCTGGCACAAAAGCAAACTGGCCGCTGGCATCGGTAGTGCCCATCTGCCAGGGTGTTTCTGGCTCGTTGGGCGCGTAGACGCTTACTTCTGCTCCCACAAAAGGCGAACCGTCGCCAAAAGTTGATTCCAGCACCAGCGTTGCTTCCTCACTGCTGACGCTAGACTCTACCGCACCCGCTGAATCGCTTGGTTCAGTAAACAGGGGGACAAAATAGTTGGTTTGAACCGCGTGTGCCCAAACTTTGGCGGGCAGTCCTAACAGGGCGATCGCTGCCAAGGGCACCAGTAACTTTGCCTTCATGTAGATAACCTCCGTCAGCTACAAAGCATGACTATAAAGCTGTGCTCCATCATAACGGCTAATTTGAGCAGCGTCGTGGTGGTCATAAAAAATAGCCTAAATTTAATTTAGCCATCTACTTTGTTTATCACGCGGCCTGATGGCGCTGCCATAGCCGACGACTTACCCAACCAAACCCCAGCAAAGCCAGTCCCCCCACTGTTCCTGCTTCAGGCACTTCAGTGGGATCTTTCGGCTTTTGCTTGAGAGCTACTCTATCGACTAAAAGGTGGGGGTCGTTAGCGCTGTCTGCCGTGGTGAGGCTAATCCCCAGGGAATACGTCCCTGTCTCTGACACTACAAATGAGAAGGTTTGCGCTCCTGCCGTCGGGTCATAATTTTCTAGCAGCGAGAACAGTTGAGAATTCACTGTCTCAAAAGCGTCGCTGAGGTGGCTGATTGAGATAAAAGCAGAGGTGCTGGGGTCAAGCGTGAGTCCCTGGGTTAAGAGCTGCCAGTTTAAAGTGAGGGTTTCTCCCGCTTGGGCAAAGAAAGATTGACGCAGAGCGGAGCCGACCGCATTTTCAACCGCCCCTAGGCTGTTGGGCGGAAGCTGTAGAAAATTCTCCAGGCTGGAACTGCCGAGCACCTCACCTGAGGCAGACAGAACGGCCTGAAACTGTCCTTGACTGGGGTCTATCCCCCCTGTATTACCTGCCGCCTGCACCGCTCCTCGGCTGAGCCAGCCCGTCAAGCCCGATTCAAAACCACCGTTCACTAGCCGGGTCGGATCAAAATCAGGACGTAAATCTAGCTCAGTAATCTGGGTAGACC
Source organism: Leptolyngbya sp. SIO4C5 (assembly GCA_010671965.1). GTDB lineage: Bacteria > Cyanobacteriota > Cyanobacteriia > Phormidesmidales > Phormidesmidaceae > Sphaerothrix > Sphaerothrix gracilis. The sequence continues at coordinate 4,285 of JAAHIC010000091.1, read as the reverse complement.
AAATATCCGTTGCCGATACGTACTCCTGAAAAGTCCAAAACTTAAGCTGATCGGTGGGATCTAAGGCCGTGGCGCTATAGTCGCCCCAGCGATTACGACCGGCACCAAACGTCACCTCGTAGTCGCTGACGCCAGCCTGCAGCAGCAGCGGCTCAGTAAAAGCAGTGGTGTTGCCAGTGGTTTGTCCTGTGATGGCGTAGGCGCTGACAAACTGATTGGGGCCAGAGGCATTAAAGCCAATCACTACGTCTTCATAGTCATTGACCGCGATTGATCCGTAGTAAAAATCATTATCTGGATCAGCAATCAGTCCTTCCTGCAGCAGCTCGCCGCTAGCCACATCGACCTGAAACCAGCGTAGAGCAGCGCGTCCATCTTGCTCGACGGTTTGTACGCCCCAGATGGCTCCGTTTTGGGTGATGGTGTGGGTGCTGAGGCGATCGCCCCCGGTTTCTAAATTTTGTTTTGGCCCTGGCTGATCGGCTGAAAATTTAGTGTCATAAGCTTCTAGGGCGATCGGCGTGTCGATAGTCAATGCTGGAGCACTTGTGACGTTTTGAATTTGGGTAGGCTGGAGCCGGTCGGCGTTGAAACTAGACAGCAAGATAGCTGCATTAGCGTTATCTAGGTTGAGCGATGGCTGTAAGTTTAAGCCTGTTTGAGCGATGTTGTTGTTCTCAAATAGTACGGCTTGAGCCACCGTAGGACTGTTGCTCAACAGGTCTGCTTTGGGTACTGCCAAAATATGAGTTTCTAGCCTAAAAGCACTGCCGCCTGTCTGCGGAAACATATTGGCAGCTAGATAGAGTCCATCACGATCAAAGCCCAAGGTGGGAAAATCAGCCCAGCGCTGATTGTCGGAGTCACTATCTATCGCAAAACCTGTCCAACCTGAGAGCGGACTGTCTGAGTTAGAGACAGCTAGCAAAAATTGATTGTTGGCATCAGCGTTATCAACTGAAGCCGCAAACCAGCGCTGGTTAAACGGGTCGTAAACAACTCTTGGATCGAAGGTAAAGCCGGAAAAATTGACGCCAGCGCTCAGCCAGAACTGATCTAAGGTACTGGTTTTTACCAGGTTGCCTGAAGTTTTTTCATAAACTTTGTAGCCGTCATTTACAAACTCAATAATGTGATCTGAGCCAACGCTACCAGCAGGACTTGGAGGAATCAGATCGCTATCGGCTGCCAAAGAGCTACTGGTAAAGTTCTGCCCAATTGATAAAGTCGCTGCTTCAGCTTTATCAATCTTTATAGCCGAATAAGCAGCTGTTGCTATGACAGCCGCAACCGTGAAAAACTTCAGGAACTTTTGGGGTGGAAGGCACCGCATCGCAAATAAGATGTAAAAACTTGATCAATCGCCAGGTAGATCCACTCACTTAACTTTCATCAAATATCAAATAAACTGCCAATCTTTCAGAGGCAACTTCTCAGAAAGAAAATATTCGTCTGAGCTATATAAAGAGGTAGTCAATCTGGTGAATTTGCAAGAACTCTTCAGATTGCTAAGAACTGATGACGTCTCTTGGTAGCTGCAAGCCTTAATGCTGTCTTTACGTGTACCCTGTAGCAATCTCGTATAGTAGAAGCCGTCTTGAATGTATTTCTTTTACGAAACACGATGCGATACGGATGCCTAATTTCTCTCTGTAGTTTGCTGGCAGCAAGTTGTAATGCTCGCTTAAACACGCCTCAGCTAGAAGGCGAAATTAAAGCAGGGATTGAACAGCAAGGTTATCGAATTAGGGTTAAATCGGTAACATGCCCCAGTGGTATTGACCAGCAGCCGGGTGTTGTGTTTAACTGCGTGGCTGAACTTCCCTCTACTGCAACTTTTAATGTCGAAGTACGTCAATTAAATGACTTAGGTCATGTGGATTGGACAGTGCCCTCATCTCCGGTAATCCTCAACGTCACGGCTTTAGAAACCGACATTCAGACAGCTTTGGGGCAGGATTTGGGGCAACGACCTGCTGTTGATTGCGGTTCTCTTTATCGACTAAATTTACCCAGCGAAAGTTTCGAGTGTAATGTGATTGGCGATCCGATTGCGGGCCGCGATCGCATCCCAGCCGTGACCGTTAAAATAGATGCCCAAGGCAATCTCAACTGGCAGGAAATTCGCTACGTGGCTCCCGCTGTCTCTACTACAGATTCGCTAGAATCAAGTCCATCTACTCCAGAGCCAGCAGACGCTACCGCCGATGATAGCGATTAGATTAACAGGCTTAACCTTTGATTAATCTGGTGCTTACATCGCCTTAACAGCCCACCTAGATAAGTCCGGTATGCTGAAGCGGTCTTGCCCCACTAATTTATATGCGCTGCTCAAATTGACATGACGACCGTATTTGATTTTTTGGCTAGAGGTGGCCCCGTCATGGTGCCAATTTTGGGAGCTTCGGTTTTAACCATTGCCTGCGGCTTTGAGCGTGCCTGGTTTTGGACGCGGCTGCTGCGGCGAGAAGGGCAGATTGTCAGTCAGGTTTTAGAGACGGCGCGGCAAGATCTAGGCGCGGCGGCGGCGATCGCCCAGCGATCACAAGACTTACCGATTGGTCGTTTTTTGCTAGCCCCTTTGAGATTGAAGCATCCGTCTCCAGAAACTTTTCGGTTGGCAATGGAGGCAGCGGGCGATCGCGAATTTGTCAAAATGCGCAAGGGAGACAAGCTGTTAGAGACGGTGGTAGCTGTAGCGCCACTATTGGGACTCCTCGGCACCGTCACCGGACTGATCGCCACCTTTGGCAGCTTGGACATTGGCGGCGGCGGCAGCACTGAGCAGGCCTCGGCGGCAGCGGCGGGCATTGGCGAAGCTCTGATTACGACGGCGGCGGGGATGGTGGTGGCGATCTTGGCCCTGCTGATTTTTCGCCTGCTGGTTTCCCTGCAGGCACAGCAGATAGATTACTTTTCAGATGCAGGTAACGAGTTAGAGCTAATCTATCGCCAATACTGGTATGAGCCAGCGATTTTAGCGGCTGATAATGCTCTGCCTGGAAGCACCAACAGACCGCCTAAAATTCTGTCGGGCGATCGCCACTAGCCACTGCCATGCGATTTCGCCAGCCGCGTGAAGAAAAACTGCCCCAAGTTGACCTGATTCCCATGCTGACGGTGATGATGGGAATTTTGGCCTTTTTTGTCACCATTACCCTCACCCTCACCAGCCAAAAGCTATTAGAAATGGAGCTGCCGCCTCAGGGCGAAGAGGCTCCGGAAATTACCCCAGAGCAGCTGCGCCAGCTCTTTCTAATCCGCTTAGACAATCAGGGTCAGCCGCTGCTCAACGAGACTCCCATTGGCGCAGATCAGCTCAAGCTCCGCATTGAAACCTACCTGAGCCAGAATCCTGGTAAAACGGTCTACGTGGTGCCAGCGGAAAATTTATCCTACGAGGAAGTGATTCAGTTTATAGAAGCGATGCGTGAGGTAGGAGGCGATCGCGTTTCTTTGGCGATCGAAGAGTAGACTATTATGCGTTCTCGCAAAAAGCATCCCAGTTCGCGCCTTCCTGAAGTCAACTTGATTCCGATGATGGATGTATTGATGACGGTCCTAACGTTCTTCATCATCATTTCCATGACGCTGACGGGACGGCAGGTGATGAACGTAGAGCTGCCAGAGTCTATTTCTCAGGGGCCTGAAGAGGCGGAGCTGCTGCCAGAGGACAGCCAACCCCTCGTAGTGGGGCTGAGCCAAGATAATCAAATTGTGCTAGACAATGAGGCGGTGAACTTGACCCAACTGGCCCAGACGGTACGGGCTTATGGGGCAGAAAATCCTGACGGCCAGATCATCTTGAAGGCGGATAAGACGCTGCCCTACAGCCAGGTGGCGAAGCTGCTGAATGATATTCGAGACATGGGGGCAAATCGGGTGTCGCTGGCGGTGGAGTAAGCAGCCCGTGGCGATATGATGAACTAGGTTTTGGGAAAGAAAAGCATGGACGGCGATCGCTACGCCCAGTTCACCGAGGCATATCGTAATCTCAACTTGTTTCCTCTGGTTAAAGCGGACGAGATTGAAAGATTTCGGGTGGCTTACGGAGAGCGGGTGCTGCTGCGGCTAGAACAGGACTTACGCATTGACAAAATCGACAAAACTAGGATTCAAGCGGTCCTACCCATCAGAGGTGCTTGGAGGATGAACTGACGAGCGACGTCTTGATAGAGATGACGTTGGAGCTCATACCAATTGCCTAACTGCTGGTGCCAGACTTGCAACTCCAACTCGACAAAGGCCCGTAGGGCGCAGAAGATATGGGTGTCAATGGCTTCCT
>JAAHIC010000909.1 GCA_010671965.1 Leptolyngbya sp. SIO4C5 | reverse complement strand
TCAGCGCTGCCGACAATCTCTATGGGCCGGTAGCGCTAGACGCGCGTGAGGCCCCTAGAGATTGTCGGCAGCGCTGTGGGCTTGCCAAGCGGCAATGCTGGCCCGCGCCTCCGGGCTGGGATCCGAAGTAATCCAGGCGGGCGATCGCAGGCGCGGTGCCAAGAAAACGGCATGTTCTCCGGTGCCGCTTGAAATTTCTAACACCGCTCCGTCAGAGGGGAGTACCTGCTGGAGCACCTGCAGAATCGGCTCTCGGTTACGCTGGGTGGCGGGGGCAAACTGGCGGGCATCCACGGGCTGAGACATCTCCCTATCAATCGCTACAGACGTAAAGTTTTATTGTTCTAAAGCTATTTTCATGCTTTTGACCGCTTTCAGAGCTGGGAGCGGTCTGTTAACATTCGTAAATAATATGAGAGTATAAGCTCAGATGCAGAGCTTGAATTATAAAGAACCTATTTTTCAACTAAAGCAGCCCCTCCACCAGCCGCAGGACAGGCAGGGCGTTTTTCATCTGCGCTGGGGGGGCGATCGCGCTTTTTTGGAAACCTACTATACGCGGCTAGATCAGGCTCTCATTTTATGGGCCTGGTGCGTGTTTGTCATTTTTGCCACTGCTCAGTTTTCGCCGCTGGACTGGTACTGGCAGGCGATCGCCTGGTCTAGCCTGTCCGGCCTAGCAATCATGGTGACCAACTGGCTCACCTGGCAGTGGGCCCAGCTCAAAAATCTGCGCTGGATTATTTACTACTGGTCAGCCCTGATGCTGCTCGGTGTCTGTCTCACCGACTATGGCATTTTTGGCGGCTGTCCCAGCATTCTGCTCAATCTTTGTCCTCTCTGGCTGGGCCTTAGCGCTCTAGGATATGGCGTCACGGCAGGGGGAATGCGATCGCGGGCGCTGGCTCTGACTAGCGGCCTGCATTTAGGCGCGATCGCGGCTTTACCCTGGTTTCTTGGCTGGCAGTTTTTGTTTACGGGCAGCGTGATTGCGCTCAGCCTAGTCTTTCTGTCGGTTCTACAGTGGGATCATCAATAGTAAAGCAAGCTATGGTTCTGCAGGGCTTAAGCGGTTGCCCGACGGCGCAGTTGCTCCCCGATTAGCAATATAAGCACCAGAGCGATCGCTAAACCGCCTGCCGTCAGGCAGAGGGAAGGCGTTGTCAGGTGGCGCATAGCAATCGCCCCAAAGGCCCAGACATAGACCAGCGTAAAAGCTACATCCCGGCGCTGCAAGGCTACCAAAGCCGCCAGCAGTCCGCCCACAATCAGCATCAGCACTGTCCAGCCGACGGCGCTGAGTCCCCAGCCCTGCCAGCCAAGACTATACAGAGCTGAGGCCACGTTGACTATTGTGGCAACCGAGATCCAGCCTAGATAGATACTCAGCGGCACTTGGGCAAACCATTTTCGCTGACGAGAAACGGCTTCTTGTAAAGGATTTATCTGCAGATAAGCGCCAATCAGAGCGAACAAAATCGCCAGCATGGCGAGAACAGAAAGGCTAAAGAGCTGCAGCGTAAACAAATAGACCCAGATGATTTGAGCCACACAGGCAACAATTAGCCGCACGTTGACCCGCTGAATATCGGCGGCTCGGCGCTGGGCTGGGCGTAGCTGATACAGCCCGTAGGCAATCAGCCCTATATAAATGACGCCCCAAATGGCAAAGGCATAGCTAGCGGGCGTGATCAAAACGCCGCTGAGGATCGTATTGGAAATCTCACCAATGTTCTGCCCTTGGGGCGGATACAGGTTGGAGAGGGCATTGACAATGAGCGTCGCTAGGATAGCAGCTAACGTAGCGATCGCCAGCCCTGAGCCTGCTTTCGATGCTGTCTGTGGAGTCGATGGCCTCATGGGATCTGTCTTACCGCGCCAAACGCTGGCATCCTAGCGCACTGCTGTCCCAAAACACCACCTACCAGAGCAAGACCTACGCCAGTACCGTACAAAGATTTGTAGTAAGTTGGCAGACAACTGCCCCTAATTGCTGAAGATAGGGAGGGGA
>JAAHIC010000908.1 GCA_010671965.1 Leptolyngbya sp. SIO4C5 | reverse complement strand
TTTTCTCAAGCCTGCTGACGCCGCGTAGATTGAAACCAATAGGTTAATCGCTACCTCTACCAAGGCTCTCAGTCTGCCGCTGTCCCAATTTTGCCTGATTAAGTAGTCCTGTGCGATCGCTCAAATCCTGGGTAGGCTAGAACTACAGGCCAGGGAGCGAAGCCACAATGAGCGCCGATGAAGTTTTTAGTAAAGCCAATTATCTGCTGCGAAAGAAAAGATATGCCCAGTGGCATCGGCTCCAGAGCAAGCTGCAAATTTTGCGATCGCAGGTAGGATTTACTGAATCGGCCTGCTCTCGCCCCAAAGCTTGCCTCGGCTGCCTCAACTATCATGGCCTCAGCTACGGCAGCAGCAAAGATACCCGTCATTTACTGGTGTGCGCCATTCATCCCTACGGCTGGCAGGCTCCGTCCCCCTGCCCAGACAAGCAAATTCATAAGCCAACCGGCATTCCAGATTAAACCAGCCTTAAATTGCATCAAACTCTCGTCGTCTACGATACTGCCGTTACTTGAGAAGCATCTTATTTAAAGAAACAAGGTTTCTTTGAAAATAAGGACGCGCTATCTCATGACGTTTACGGTAGATACTCAGTCAGTCGATCGCTCCCAGGCTGGCGAAGATTATCCGCTGAGCGCTGTCCCAGCCACAGCGCGCAAGCCTGTTTGGTCACTGGCTCTGCTGTTGATGGGCTTTGCCCTCACCTCCACTACGTTGTTTGCCGGGGGCGCGATTGGCCCGGCCTTTAGCTTTTCTACGATGCTGGGCGTCATCCTGCTGGGCAATGCCATTTTGGGTATTTATTGCGCGGCCCTGGGTTACATTGCGGCTAAAAGCGGCTTGACTACCGTTTTAATGGCTCGATTCAGCTTTGGCAATGTCGGTTCTCGCTGGGTGGACTTTATTATGGGGTTCACGCAAATCGGCTGGTATGCCTTTACAACTGCCGTCATTGTTCAGGTTTTAGTAGAGCTGCTGAACTTGCCAGCCAACCCAATTCTTTATGGCGCTTTGGTGCTGATTTTCAATTACGGCTTCTGCGCTACGGCCTACATTGGATACCAGGCGATTGACTGGCTGAGCCGCCTAGCAGTGCCTGCCATGCTGATTTTGGTGGCAATTAGCTTAGTGCTGGCCCTGCAGGACTTTGATGCCGCGAGAGTGGCAGCGCCTTCCGGTGAACTCAGCTTTGGAGCGGCCCTAGCCATCGTCATTGGCACCTTTATTTCCGGCGGCACTCAGGCAACTAACTGGAGCCGCTTTGCCAGCTCTGGCAAAAGCGCAGTTTTATCAACCCTCTGCGCTTTTTTCTTGATCAACGGGCTGCTGGTCTTTGCTGGAGCCTTCTCAACAATGGTGTACGGCACCCAGGACTTGATTCAGGCAATGGCGACTCAGGGAATCTTGGCTGGCGGCCTGATTTTGCTAATTTTGAACGTCTGGACAACCCAGGACAATACAATTTACGCCTTCTCGGTAGCTGGGGCCAACATGTTTCGCACGCCCAAGCGTCATGCCTTTGTTTTAGGCGGGGCGACGCTGGCGCTGGTGCTGACGCTTTCGGGCATCTACGATCTGCTGCCAACCTATCTAATTTTTCTAGGAACGGTGATTCCGCCTGTGGGCGGCATTATTATGGCCGACTTCTGGATTCGGCATCAGGGTCAGTTTCCCTCTCTCTCAGCTCGCCTACCTGCCTTTAATTGGGCGGGTGTGATTGCCTACGTGATTGGTTCACTCATTGCCTATTTCACAGGCAGCTACGGCTGGGGCGTTGCGCCAGTCAATGGCATTGTCAGCGCCGCTATCCTTTACGTGATTTTGACTCAGGTAATCTCGCAGCCGATTCGCGATCGCGCGGCCTAGGGTTTCCGCTAGAATCGTTATGCCCTCTGTCCGCGAGTCATGTTCTTTAGCGTTGTCATTCCTACCTACAACCGCAGGCCCATTCTAGAAAAGTGCCTGCGGGCGATGGAGCAGCAGATTCTAGCGCCGCAGACTGCTGTAAAGA
>JAAHIC010000907.1 GCA_010671965.1 Leptolyngbya sp. SIO4C5 | reverse complement strand
GCTGCATCAGTACACGGCACTGGGCACAGCCGATCCGATCGAGTTTCGAACCCGGCTGAACAAGATCGCCGAGTTACTTCTGGTCGCTGCCGACCACAATGGAGAGATCTACTGGCGCATGCTCGTATCTAGATCCTGAGTCGGGGTTTGGGCCGGGAAGACGCGCCGCCAGATTTCACTGCGGGCGGCCGCATCCGGAAAGGGAAAAGGCACCATAAATCGCAGCCGCCGCAGAAAGGCTTTGTCTAGGCTGTCCTTGAGATTGCTGGTGAGAATGGCGAGGCCCTGATACGATTCCATCCGCTGTAGCAGATAGCTGACTTCAATATTGGCGTGGCGATCGTGGCTGTCCTTCACTTCCGATCGCTTACCAAATAGGGCATCGGCCTCATCAAACAGCAGAATGACGCCGCCAGTTTCTGCCGCATCAAAAATACGCCGCAGATTCTTCTCCGTTTCGCCAATATATTTGCTCACCACCATGCTCAGGTCAATCCGATAGAGATCTAGGCAGCAGGCACGGGCCAGCACCTCGGCCGCCATCGTCTTGCCGGTGCCGCTGTCTCCATAAAACAGAGCGCTAATACCCCGACCGCGATCGCCCTTGGCCGCAAACCCCCAGCTCTGATACACCTGAGCACGATAGTTCAGGTGAGCGGCCATGTCCCTGAGAAGCTGCCGCTGGCGATCGGGCAGCACCAAGTCCTCCCAGGTCGCCACCGCCTCAATACGCTGGGCCAAATCCTCCAGGCTGGGGCGAGCCTGCAGGCGGCAAAGCGTCCAGAGGTGGGTTTGTATTCCCGGCTCTAAACTTTGGCCGGAAGCCCCTTCTGTGCCAGTTTTGCATTTTGCACTCTGGATTTTGAATTGCTCACAAACGCTCTGAATGGCGGCAGGGCTGAGCTGAAACTGACTGGCTAGAAGGTCTACAGTGCCATTTAGCTCAGCAGTCTCGCCCAGATGGGCTTGCCAAAGAGCCGTCTGTTCGGCGTGAGGCAGGGGCGGGACGGTGAAAGTAATCGGCGAGCGGCGCAGGCGCGGCTGGCGATCGCGGCTGCTAATGATCACCGGGGTGCTGAGGGTTTCCAAGAAAAGGGCGATCGCGGTTTCCTGTCCTGGCTCAGTCGAAGCAGCGGTTTCGCAGTCCAGCAGCAGGGCGCTGTGGGTCAAGATAGCTTCTCGCTGCCACAGCCGCTGCAGCTGGCTCAAGTCAGAGGAACTGGTGGGTAAGACGGCGGCAGGTAAAACCCAAAGCTGCAAACCCAGGCGATCGCAGGCCGCCTGCGCAATATGGTGGTTCACCGTCGCCTCTGTTCCTGTCAGGAAAATCGGCGGCCAAGGCTGACTCTCCACGGCTGCAGACCAGGTGTCGGCGACCTGCGCAGCGATCGCCTGGTAGGACGGCGGCAGCGTATTGGTATCGGCTACGGCAGGCAGCACCAGATCCGCTAGCTCAGAGGCGATCGCAGGCTCGCCCAGCAGATAGCAAAGGATGCGGCGATTGACATTAATTCGGCTTTGGGTCAGCAACGGCCCTGGCTCAGTCTGAGTCAGCTGCCAGTGGTGCAGCGGATTTTGCGGTGACAGAACCGACCAGTCGGCGTTAGGAAATATTGAAAGAGCCAGTCCTAGAGTGGCATAGGGTTTGTTAGCATCGCGCTGAACCTGGGCGCAGAGGGCCTGAAAGTTGGGTTCTAGCTCCAGCGCTACCGTCAGCAATAAGATGGTTTGCTCGAACTCGGATAGATGAAACTGCTGGCCTAAAGCGGCAAACTGCGCTAAGTCTACAAGTAAGCCCTCGGCAGAAAGACTCGCCGCTTTGCCTTGGATATAAGCTTCTAGATAAGTTCTGAGGCGATCGAAGCTCTGAAATAAGGTAGCTAGATTTGATGAATCGGGAGGTAACACAGAATCTCGGTTCATAAAAATGAGGCCGATTAACGCTAGCGCTGTGCAAACTTTTACGGCGATTCCTTTAGGTTATTTTTAGTTGTGGTCAAAATGTAGAGAAAAA
>JAAHIC010000906.1 GCA_010671965.1 Leptolyngbya sp. SIO4C5 | reverse complement strand
TAGATGATATTGAGCGTAATGTCTGAGAAACTTTTCGAGCCGATACCAGAGATGATGCGGGCTGGCGGTTACAGCCAATGGCAGCGGCGTTGTCATTGGCTGAGCAACCAGTAACTGGGGATGACTGAGCTGCTGAAAGAGAGCTAATTCTAAAGCACTCAGGTGAAATATCCGGTCTGTTTTGGGTTGCCGTCCTGCTGCGCTAGCCTTTTGCTTCAGATCCGTTTTTCTCGAGCCAGAGGCGTCCGCTTGCCTAGCTGCTGGGCTTTTAGCCGGAACTGTGGCGGGTCGCCGCTCTGCCGCAGCACGATCGCCAAGCTGCTCTAGCCTAGAAATCTGCACGGTTCCGCCAGCCGCCAGGCTAAAGCCCACCTGCCAGTCTGGATCTAGCAGGTCGGGAACAATTGGCTCTTGCGTAATGCAGCAAACATGAACCTGAGGAGCAATCCCCGCTAGTGCCAGCAGGTGAAAAGTTGCCTGTGCTAGGCAGGGAAGCACCGCTGCCGCCGCCGCCTGCTCCAGCCGCTCCAAATGTTCTAGCAGCAGACAAAATAAAGCCTCTTGAGGCTGTTCGCTCAGAGCCTGATAGAGAGTGAGTTCAGCCAGGTATTGGCTAGCGGTGAGCTTAGTTAAGTTAGCGCTCAGTCCCGCATAGGAACGCTCAGTTTCCGCCTGTGAAATTCTATCTAAGCTTTTGCCCTTAGACAGCAGCAGCTGATTGACGACAAAAAGGCCGCTGCGACCTGCCAAACGGGAATTGTGCTTACGGGCACCGGGGGCGACGGCTCGAATCAGCCCCTGCTCTGGCGTCAAAATTGTCAGCAACCGATCGGACTCTCCCAAAGGAGTGCCCTTTAAATTAATTCCGGTTGCTTTATAAGTGCGACTCATTCAGAGCAAATCAAAGAAGACAAACAGCAGCTTTTCAAGCTAGAGATATCAGCAAAATCTAGTAGCGGCTATTCTTCTAGGATACCGCGATCGCGTATAATCTCGGGTCCTCTTGAAGTGCCTAGTCGGGTAGCCCCCGCCAAAATTAGCTCGACCGCCTGATGCCAATTGCGAATTCCGCCGGATGCCTTAATTCCCATGGCATCGCCAGCCATCTCCTTCAGCCGGCGCACATCGGCTACGCTAGCGCCGCCAAACCAGCCCGTATGAGTCTTCAAAAAAGCGACCCCGGCATCCAAACAGGCTTCTACGGCTGTCTGCTGCTCTGCAGCTGTCAGCAGTGCCATCTCCAGGATCACCTTAACGGTTTGTCCGGTTGACTCGCAAATTTCAGCAATTTCCTGATGTAGCTGATGTACTGCCCCCTGTTTGACCCAGCCTAGGTTGATTACAACATCTAGCTCGGTAGCGCCATTTTCAACTGCTTCCTGAGCCTCATAGAGCTTGGCCGCAGACGTGGTTGCTCCAGTGGGAAATCCGATCACGGCGCAAACTTTGGGCGCTTTATTATGCAGTAATTCAGCCGCCTGCCGCACATGGGTTGGATAGAGGCATACGGCAGCAAAGCCGAATCGGTCAGCCTCATAGCAGACCTGCTCTACCTCACGGCTAGTTGCTGTCGGCTGCAGTAGGGCATGGTCAATAAAAGGCGCAACATCAATCTCTTCTGGCTTGGTAAACACGCTAGATTGCACTAAGATTTATCCGGGCTTAACTGGAATGTTAGTGCAAAACGGATTGTCCCGGTCGCTTTAGCTAACTTTGTCAGTAGATGGCAAAGTCACTGTACAAAATGGGCATCTTAAATTAGAGATCAAGTCTCGCTATCTGGCGTATTTCTCATAAACGGCCTTAACTTTTTATGCCCCAGCCTCAGATATCCGCCATCATTTGCACCCACAACCGAGCTGTCTATTTGGGGGGCGCAATTGATAGCTTGCTACAGCAGACCTTCACCGCATATGAGGTGCCCTCTTTCCGGCCGGCGACGCCACCCCGTGAAGGCCCGCACGCCCCGGCCAACCTCCCTTGCGGAGCTCTACCCCCCTCTCCCGCTCGCGGGAGAG
>JAAHIC010000905.1 GCA_010671965.1 Leptolyngbya sp. SIO4C5 | reverse complement strand
AGATTAGTAATGCAAATTTTGATTTTGAGGAAAACTCATCTTATACACCATTTCGAAATCGTCTTCGCGGATTCGCTCTATATAATATTGGGATTGTTTATTTATCACAGAAGGACTTTGAAGCTGCTTTGAGCTACTTTAAGGAAGCAGAAGTATATGGTTCTATAGACATAGAAGGTATAAAAAGAAACATTGGAATAGTTTATTTTGAACTTGGGAAATATTCAGAAGCTCTAGAAGCTTTTGAGGAAGCTTTAAACATTCGAATAATAGGAGATCCTGGAGGACATGGTCTCTCATTAAATAGAATTGGCTTGACTTATGTCGAACTGCAAGAATATGACTTGGCTTTAGAGAGTTATCAGCAAGCTCTAAACCGCTTTAGAAACATCAATGATCCAGCTGGAGAAAGCCTGACGCTGCGAAATATTGCAGCTCTGATGGAAAGGCAGAATCAGCCAGAACTAGCAATCGCCTTTTATAAACAGTCTGTCAATCTTATTGAATCAATCCGGCAAAATCTGGAAACGCTGCCGATTGAAGTTCAGCGCTCGTATCTAGAAACCGTTGCAGACACCTACCGTCATCTAGCCGATCTTCTTCTCCAACAAGATCGCATTCTCGAAGCCCAGCGTGTTCTTGATTTGCTCAAAGTTCAGGAACTCGACGATTATCTGCGTGGCATTCAGCGCAACGCCAATACCGAGCAAGGCATCGCCCTACGCCCCGAAGAACAGACCATTCTCGAACTTTTTCTAGCTAGCCAGGATCGGCTCGTAGAAATAGGGCGGGAGGAAGTCGCATTGGGCGATCACCTCGATCGCTCTCAGCGAACCGACGCCCAGCAGGCACGACTGGTTGAAGTTCGTCAAATTCAACAGCTTCAACGCCAGCAGTTTCAAACCTTCATCGACAGCGAAGAAATACAGACCGCGATCGCTCAACTCAGCCGTACCACCGACGGCGAAACGTTGAAGCTAGGACAGCTAAACAATCTACGCGATAACTTAGTTAAGTTAGATCAGCAAGCTGTCGTTCTCTACCCGCTCATCCTAGACGATCGCCTAGAACTGATTCTCGTTACTCCCTACTCACCTCCCATCCGCCGCACTGCTCAGGTCAGTCGGGTAGAACTCAATCAGGCGATCGCCGACTTCCGTTCTGCTCTGCAATCTCCCAGCAGCGACGCGATCGCCCCCGCTCAGCAACTTTATGAGTGGCTGATCAAACCGATTGAAGCCGATCTGCAACAAGCCGAAGCCGAAACCCTGATTTACGCTCCCGATGGCCAGCTCCGCTATATCCCTCTTGCCGCTCTACACGACGGTAGCCAATGGCTGACTGAACGCTTTCGGGTTAATAACATCACCGCCGCCAGCATAGACGATCTCGACAATGAACCAGACACCGAAAACTACCGTGTCCTCGCCGCTGCCCTTACTGAAGCGCACGAAGTCACTGTTAGCGATGACGTCCTGTTTTTCCCCGCCCTTACTTATGCCGCCGCCGAAGTCGCCAATCTAGCCACGCTCATTCCCACCACCGATCAGCGACTCGACAGCGAATTTAATAAGAGCTTAGTCTACGAATTCAATGACTACTCCCTTCTTCACCTCGCCACTCACGCCACCTTTGTTCCTGGTGCCCCTGAAAACTCGTTTATTCTGTTTGGCAACGGCGATCGCGCTACGCTGAGCGAAATCGAATCCTGGGATTTTCCCAATGTCGAGCTAGTGGTGCTCAGCGCTTGCGAAACCGGCGTCGGCGATCAGCTCGGCGATGGTAAAGAAATTCTCGGCTTTGGCTACTTGATGCAGTTGGCCGGAGCTGAAGCCGCGATCGCTTCACTTTGGCAGGTCAGCGATGGCGGGACCCAGGCGCTGATGGATGCCTTTTATGCTGCGTTGCAAAGCGGCCATACCAAGGCTGAAGCCTTGCAACTAGCTCAGCGGGCTCTGATAACTAACGATTTTTCCATCATTGAGGCAGCTCAATTCCAGCTCTAGCTGCCTCAATGATGA
>JAAHIC010000904.1 GCA_010671965.1 Leptolyngbya sp. SIO4C5 | reverse complement strand
ACCTGACGCAAGCTGGCCGAGGAGACGTCGCCAACGAGGAGGTTGAGCACCTCATCGAAGGGCAGCTTCTCCTTGAGCAGGTTGGCCGAGAGCCGCACGAACATGAGATAACAGTTTCGCAATCGTTACCCGGCAGGGAACAGCTGCTAGTCAGCTAGTTCGAGTTAATCCAAGCCTAGTAGGAGAACAAGGCCGAGCTGATGGAATGGGGCCTGCTGTCATTCCAGTGCAGTCCTATATCCTAAATCCATTATCCCTGGATGCCCCAGACTTACCTCTCGGTTACGATTTGGGTCGCAGCAGCTATTCGCTTCTACCCTCTTATCGCAGCGGTACTGTTGTCAGGGTTGGAACTGAAGCTACCGTCCTGCTTCGCGGTGTCGTCGTCGATGCTGAAGGTGATCCAGTTGCTCTACAGAGAGGAACACTTATCTCCATCTCGGATCCTGACTGGCCGGTTATAGAGCTGTTCACGAATCGGGCGGGACGATTTGCTGCCTCTGGGTTGAAACCCGGTCGCTATCGTCTACAGATTTTTGGGACAGAAAACAAAGTTGTAGAATTGATTATTCCTGAACAAACTTCAGGTTTATTTGAAGCTGGGATACTCAGTTTGCCAGCAACGATGAGCACCTTGCAAAACTAATGGATTGACTAAAACTGACGAAGCTGCGATTTTTAATAATCTACTAATTAAGCCGTTTTAGCTGCGCAACTCTGCCTCAGTTCTGCCACCAGCACTAAATTCTCACTGGTGAAGAACAGCCACTCAATCGCAGGTTTTAACGCTTCAGGCGGTAGGTTATGTGCTACCCGCGCAAAGGCTGAGTTTAACCGGCAAGCTGCCGCTGATTGGTCATGGTCGAGGTGGATCCAGCACCACTTTCGTGTCCACAAGCTGATTCCCCACTGCCAACCGCTCGCCTGTCATCCAAGCTGCCTCCGACTCAAACCGATAGATCCGGCGTGGCGAAGTGCCTAGATAATCTGAGGCCGTCCGCTGCGGTGGCTCTCCAGCCGCTCGCGCAAAAAGCTGCTGCATCACAGCCTCAACTCGCTCAGATGCTAGCTCTCCCCCATAGCCACTCAGATATACTCCCTGCCCTTTGCCCTCACCTACGCTCGTGCTGTAGTGTAGATAGCGATCGCCAGCCGCCCCTGATTTCGATACAGGTTCTGGGAATGCCTAGAGGCGATCGCCGATGACCAGTAGATATTCCAGGCGGCATCGTAGACAAAGAACACCGGCGAGGCCCAGGGAAAACCCTCCGGTGAACAAGTCGAAAGCGTGCAGTAGAGCGTACTAGCAATAATTCGTTCTGCCCGCTCTAGCAGTTCTGAGTTTTCGCCTTCTACTCGGCTAATCCAGCCATTGTCAGCCGTGGCCATCGTCATGACAATTCCTCCTCGTCTGCAAAACCTTCCCTAGCACCGTAGCGCTCAAAGCTGAGGTTCTGGTAGCTTCAAGGTACCGAACTTCGGTGACCAAAACTCACCCCGGCTCTCAAAGAAGGCCACCTCTTTGCACTGGCCGCGTCGATTCTCTAGCAGTGAACAGCGCAGCATCACCTTGTCCTGACCCTGCTTCTGGTAACGATAGCGCTCTAGCAAAGCGCCGCAGACCGGGCAGGGAGAGTCCGTAAAGTTCTCCGGTGTGTTGGCCTGCTGCTGCGCGTAGGGCAGATCGTAGCGTTTGGCCTTGCCGTTCCAGAACATCACGGTGCTGCAGCCAGAGCACTTGAGGAAGTGCTTGGCTTTGAGCTTCTTGGAACGAGTGGGAATCTTGTCCATCAGCTGATTGCAAGTTGGGCACTGATTCTTGCTGGGCTTGGCGTTACTCGGCTTCACCTGACTCACCTGCGACTTAGAAGCCTGAGGCGGAGCTGGAGATAAAGTCGCAGGCGGAGACTTTGCCGGTCGCTCTAGCGATCGCAGTTGCTGCTGTGCCCGCGCGATCGCTGGGGCAAAGTAGCTCTGGTGCCAGCCAATCAGATACGACTGCCACTCCTGCTCACCCGCCGCGA
>JAAHIC010000903.1 GCA_010671965.1 Leptolyngbya sp. SIO4C5 | reverse complement strand
TAGTATCCGGGTTTCTAGCCCTAATTCAGTCCCCGCCTCAGCCTCACGCCAATAAACCGCTGCGGCTGGTGAAAGATTGTCAGCCGACAGGACTGGCTCCGGCAGTTCTAACGCGGCTTCTCCCTCTGGCAAAGGTTCCTTTGCCTGTCGATAGAGCTGGACTGCCGCAGCGCGATCGCCGGCTAAAAACAGCCGATCGGCTTCTATCAGCAACTGCTGGCGTGCTAACTCTTCTGGACTAGGCTGAACCGCTTCATCTGAGACCGCTTCATCTTCAATCGCTTCGGTCGGTGCGTCTGTGGCCGATTCATCGCTGCCGGCTGAATCGGTGCCTTCAGCCTCCGAGTTGTCCTCTGGAACTGGCGTCTCCAAGCTGGCATCCGGTTCGGCAGGCGCTTCTACTTCTTCCGGTGCATCAGGTAAAGGCGGAAATTCCTCTGGAGAAGATGCTTCACCGCGATCGCTTTCCTCCGGGGCCTGAGCTAGAGGCGATTGTGCCCAAACCAGTTCTCCCAGCAGGCCAATGTTCGAGGTTGCAAGCAGGCCCGCTAAGACTAGTGACAGCCATTTCCAGCGCAGTTTCATGATGAGTGAGGGCTTAACGCGAATTTTGGGTAGTTAGCGAATATGCTGAACAGTTTTGAATTTGCTCAAGCGCAAAAATTGAATTGTAGCGTTGGCTTATTCCCTGACATTTGCCCCTGTTAGAGAAGCTGGTTTTATCATCTTAGCTCTCTCAGATAGTGAAAATTTATGCTAACTTTTGTGAAGAACAACTCAGCAAAAGACTATGAACCTAGAGGCTTTAGAACCAATTAAACCTTGGCTAAATTTTATTCACCCGATCATTATGTGGGGTCTGCTAGCGCTCACCCTGTATGCGCTATATCTCGGAATTCAGGCGCGTCGCATTCGCACGACTGAAGACAAAGAGAAGCGAAAAGAGCTAGCCCAGGGTAAGTACGGTACCCGGCACCACAAAATTGGTTCTGCCTTGCTGGCCTTCATGGTGATTGGTTCTTTAGGCGGGATGGCCGTTACCTACATCAACAACGGCAAGCTATTTTTTGGCCCCCATCTGCTGGCGGGTCTAGGCATGACCGGACTGATTGCAACTTCCGCCTCGCTAGTGCCGCTGATGCAGAAGGGCAATGATGCTGCTCGCTATACCCACATCACGCTAAATGTAGCCCTAGTCGGTCTGTTTGGCTGGCAGGCTGTGACCGGAATGCAGATTGTGCAGCGAATTCTAGAGAACTTTTAGGCTGGGGCGATCGCCCATTACTGCCAGTTATGAATATTACGAGTATTCAGGGCAGAGCCTGAATGAGTTCCAGCCATCCAGAAATAAACAACTGCAGGGAAACCTGGGGGAACGAGAAATCTGAGCGATTCTGCTTGCATCCCGTTCCCTATTTTTTGTCGCAATGAAGCCAGCCTGCATTATAAGCGACAGAACATGGGGCAACCTGGCCTAAACCGGGGCCAACGGATCTAGCCACTGCAGCATAGTTCGCTGAAGCTGATTCAGGTCGCGGTAAAACTCCTGCTTCATAAACTGGCCGATCGCGTCTAAGGGACTAAAACTAGCGCCTGGTTCCCAGGCAACATCCTGGGCGATGGGCGTTGTATGAGTACCGGGCAAGATCTGTACCGTGGTTAGCTTTGGAAATCGCTTGATAAGGACATCTGAGAGCGATCGCGTTTGGTCAATATCATCCCGGCGGAATTTGATCAGCAAATTGCGCCGCACGCCGTAGTGCTGATAGGCCAGCTGCAACGTTTCTTCAGGAGAGGGAATAAATTCCATATTGAAGGCAGGGGCAAAGCTAACCATCTGTTCCAGCAGCGGAATCGCTCGCCGCGCCGGATAGTTATTGAACGAAACCAAGATATTGCCGGCCCGCTCGACCTCATAGAGGCTGTTAATCAGCAAATGAACTTTGCAGCCCATGCTGTGCCCTATACCATAAATCGGCAGATAACCCTGGGTAAGGACTCTTTTTTGCAGATAGTGTAGTCCCTGGT
>JAAHIC010000902.1 GCA_010671965.1 Leptolyngbya sp. SIO4C5 | reverse complement strand
TTTCCGTTTCAGCTTGTTCTAATTTTTAACTGTAATTCTGCGCTTCGTATCTACAGAGCTACAGTTTTGTTTCCCCAGGAGACTGCCATGAAACACTTTTCTATCAGTTCAGCCATTGGTCATCGTATTCGTCTTTTTATTGGATTTAGCCTAGCCGTTATTCTAGGCTGGACGATCCTGCTCAGCCAGCCCAGCTATGCCGCCCCCAAGGCGTCTGAAACTACCCAGACCCAGAATGCGGCAGCGGCGGATCGAGAAGATGCGTATGAAAAAGCAGCCGCAGTCATCGACGATCCGAGAGGCGTTGAGAAAGAGTACGAAAAAAATATGGACAACTACAAGCGATCGCATCCTTCAGAAAACGGCATGATTGAAGAGGCGAAAGATCTGGTAGAGAAGGTCACTACGTCCCAGTAAAAAACCTTTTGATCGAGCAGATCAAAATAAATTAGCCCATCAAATTTACTCGGTTTTTAGCTACTAGCAATAGTCCAAAATCCTCGGCTAGCGATGTCCGCTTTTTTAGACAGGCGGGCATCGCTGCGTGTATTTTAATGAGTTGAATTAGTTAATTTAATTTCGGCTGAGTTCAAAAAATAGAACACTCAGCTTGATAAAATACGGTCGCTGAGTTCAAGGCCAATTTTTAATGACTAATAGCGAAGTTCCTGCCATGACCGGGGCCGATGCCGTAGACAACGCGATCGCCCAGGGCACCGATCTAGATGGTTCAGCCATCCCGGCGGCAAAGTTAGACCTCTACAACAGCGTTATGGCTCTAGAAGCCAAGCGTCAGCGCAGCGGCGTTACCAACACCATGCGATCGCGCATTGTTCGCATTGGCGCTAAGCACATTGCTCAAGCTGAGCTAAACCAAATGCTGCTCAAAGCTGACTTTGCGCCGCTCAAGGAAAAAGAAATCGCGTTTTACTACGGCAGCCAATAGCCGATCGCTGCCAGCGGTCGGCTATTGGCTAAAAAGGCTTGATTAGGCGATGCTGTTTAGACGTGAATGCCGCATTCCGTCTTGACGCTGCCGCGCCAGCGGCCCGCCCGCTCATCTTCACCTGGCAAAATCGGCGTCGTCAAAGGCTCATCGCCAATGCTGGTATAGCCGCGATCGTGCAGCGGATTATAGATGACGTTGTTGTTGTAGGTGTAGCTCCACAGCTCTTTGCGCGTCCAGTTAGCCAGCGGATTCACTTTCACCCGGCCCTGGTTGTCTGGCTCAAAGATGGGCATATGCTGACGAGTGCGAGACTGATCGCGGCGGCGCCCCGTCACCCAGGCAGTAACGCCAACTTCAGACAGCGCCCGCTGGAGCGGCTCTACCTTGGTTAAGTAATGAAAGCGATCGACATCGCTTTCCCACAGGGCTTCGCCATAGCGCGCCGCGAATTCTTCCCGGCTGCTGACGTGCTTAGCCTGATAGACGCGCAGATCCAAGTCGTAAAATTCTTTAGCTCGCTCTGCGGTTTCTAGAGTTTCGGGAAAATGATGCAGCGTATCTAGAAAGATCACAGGAACCGGGGTGTTTAATTCCCGGTAGAGCATGTGGGTAACAGATAAGATGCTGAAAGAAGTGGTCTGCGCCAAACCGTCAGACATATTCTCTACGCACCAAGCCAGAATCTCCATCGGCTCGGAATGCTCAAATCGCTCGTTGAGCCGATCAAAGTCAAAATCTAAGCTGCCGATTTTTGCCCTGACGGGGGATTCCATGCACTGAACCATAATTTGAATTTCCGCTGGTTGACTGCTTGGGCAGTGTCAAATCTGTTATACATCCAATCCTATCTCATAATCACACATAATCCGGTCGGGATTTAGGGATTTAATTACCCCACGGAGAGTGGGGTTATCCGAATAGCCGAGTCTGAATGTATTTCAGCATCCTACCTTAACAAAGGTTAATAAATGCTGCTGGAGTTTCCAAGGGCCGTCGGAGGGAAGTTGCGCTCTATCGGATGAGAAGAATGAAGGTCAGCTTTAAGTGTATCTCTCCCGCCTGCCCCATCCCTCTCATCCGATAGA
>JAAHIC010000901.1 GCA_010671965.1 Leptolyngbya sp. SIO4C5 | reverse complement strand
TCCATAAATTTCATACAGCTCTTGCACCAGCCATCCGGCAAAACGGTGACTCTGCTGAAGCTAGCTGAAAGCTTGATTGTTAGGTCGCAGCAGGGTTTAAGCCAGCCCTTACCCATAGTCGTCAACCTCTCATCATGGGCCAAGCAGCGAAAGTCTCTTGCCGAATGGCTGGTGCAAGAGCTGTATGAAATTTATGGAGCCTCTAAGTCTTTGGGTAAAGCCTGGGTGGACCAGGAGCAGTTGCTTTTGCTGTTGGATGGCCTAGATGAGGTCGATGCCCGCTATCGCAATGACTGCGTGAAAGTGCTAAACCAGTTCATTCAAGGGCATGGCTTGACTGAGATGGTAGTGTGCAGTCGTATCCAAGACTATGAAGCCCTTTCTGAGCGCCTGAAACTGCGTAATGCCATTTATGTTCAACCGCTAACTTCACAGCAAATCGAGCAATTCCTCAAGCGGGCAGGAGAATCGTTATCGGCCTTGCAGACTGTGCTGCACCACAACGCTGAACTCCGCGCGTTGGCATCTTCACCGCTCATGTTGAGTATTATGGGTCTAGCCTATCAGGGATGTTCCACGGACAAAATTTTTCCAGGTGAGACGATTCAGGACTATCGCCAGAATCTTTTTGACACTTACCTAGACCGAATGTTCGAGGGCGCTAGAGTTGCTGCTTACACGCAAAAAATTAAAGCGTCTGAGCAAAGATATCCAAGAAGAAAAGCGCAGCATTGGTTAACTTGGATGGCTCAGCGAATGATGCAAACCTCGCAAACCGTGTTTCTAATTGAGCGAATACAGCCAATTTGATTGCAGACTAGGCTTGAAAGAATCCGCTATCGTCTGGAAAGTTCGCTTACTGGCGGACTGATCATTGGACTAATTCATGATCTGAGTTATGGACTAGTTTTTTTACTGATCTATGGTCCATTTTATGGATTATCTGGACTAAGTTCTGGGCTAATTTATGGACTGATTTATGGACTAAGTTACAGTCTATTTTTGGTATTTTTAGGAAATATAAAAATGGTAGAGACTCTAAGGTGGTCTTGGAAAGAAGCGAAGATTAATTGCTGTATCGGGATTATTGTTGGGCTGATATATGGATTGATTAACTGGCTAACTTTTTCTTCAATAAATGGGCTAACTGTCGGACCGATTATCGGGTTGATTTGTGGTTTGGTTGGTGGATTTAGAGGGCCAGAAATGTCAAGAAAATTCAAACCAAATCAGGGAATTTGGCAATCGGCCAGTAATACGTTGACCTCTGGGTTGGTTGCTGGCCTGGCTTTTTTATTGATTGGTGGACTAATGAGTGGGCTAATTAATGGGCCGGTTGCTGGTCTGGCTGGTGGGCTGTTCTATGGGCTGAGTTTCGGACTGATTGGTGGAGGTACTGCTTGCCTTCGACATCTGGCTCTGCGCCTGATGCTTTACCGCATGGGGTATATTCCCTGGAACTACGCTCGCTTTCTGGACTATGCCAGCGATCGCCTCTTCCTGCAGAAAGTGGGCGGTGGCTATATTTTTATCCATCGCATGTTGCTGGAGCATTTCGCTCAGATGAAGCGATGAAGAAGCCGTTATCAAATGCTCACCAGGGCCTGGCTATCTTTGAGAGTCTACTAAACAGGATGAAAATTGACGGCATCACTCAGGACAAAAAGCATTCAAGGCCCTAGCCTTCAAGACCAGAGCCCTTTTCCAGATATGGACTGCTGAACGAGGAAGACAATCAACGGCTATAGCGAACACCTCGGTAGGTCAGCTCTACTGGCTGTTGCTGCTGGGCCATCCGCACCTGGCGAATGGTGAACTGATGACACAGAAAGATACCCGGCTGCTCGATGACAGTGGTTTCTAGACTGGGGGCAGCGGTTTCGTAGCTGTGGCCGCGATACTTTAGTTGCATGAGTTCAACTCCTTAAACATTGAGGAACTTAGTTGTTTGAGGTGTTTTGCTTCACCTGTGTAGAACTTCAAGTCACCTGCAGCCATTTACCGCAGGAGCCCTGTGACATATAGCCAGTAGAGC
>JAAHIC010000900.1 GCA_010671965.1 Leptolyngbya sp. SIO4C5 | reverse complement strand
ATGATGTTGGGCCTTCCTCTTCGTTGTTCAGGTTGCTGTTGCTGTCCTTGACCAGGCGGTTAGTATCCAGCAGGAGGGTGTCTAAGCTTTCTGGATCGCCTAGCAAGCCGTAGAGTTCGACCCGCTGCTGAATCGTCTGATCTAGCTCAGCTCTCAACTCTTCTAGCTGCTCTACACTCGCCTGCTGCTGCGCTAGCTGCGCTTCTTTCTCTTCAATGGTTGCCTGGAGAGCTTGCTTAGTTTCTTGAACAGGCTTGACCAAATAGTTAAAGAGAGCAAAAGCACCGATGAGGCCCAAAATGGCGATCAAGATGCCCTGAATTCGAGGATTTAGCTCGACGCCAAACGCAACCGGATAGCTAGGGCCAGCCTCTAAGTCCTGGTTATTTTCTACTGGGATAAAGTCTTCACTGACGGTCATGGCTGGGTGACTCCTGTATCTCGTATGGCATTGAGGCGACTAACTAAGCCAACAGTGCCGTTGCGGTTAAATTCCTCAATTAGCTCAACAGCCGGGAGAGAGGTAATGTTCCCTCGCACCGTGTAGTCAACTAAGCTTTCTCTCTGGTTGGCCGGACTTCCGGGACAGCGGCCATCCTCGGCAGGAAGCGGATCGTCCTGCAGGCTGGCCCCTGTTAGCTGCACCGTCTCGCCGTCGAGCAAACCAGAACGCTGCAGCAGCAAAACAAAATCATTGACATCGTCAAAGGAGCAAGCCTGTCCCTGAATTTCGATGCCGCCAGCCGGTGGGGGAGTCGCCTCAGGCTGATTCGGTGGGGCAACGCCGCCTGTTTGACTGAGAGACTCAATTTGAATGCGCTCAGGGATGCGGGTTTGCAGCTCTCGCAGCAGGGCTGACCAGGGCACAATGTCGTTCATTAAGGAAACGATGGCCTGATTTTCTGCCTCAATGATGCCAATTTGCGCCTGAATGTTGTTGACCTCTTGAACCTGGCTCTGCAGCTCGCTGATTTGAATATCTAACTCCGCCTCTCTGGCCTGCATTTGGCGGATCTGATGCTGCAGAGCGAGCCAATAACCCCCTACGCCAGCCAGCGCGACTAGAGCTACGGCTAGCCCTACGTAGAGCGGCCGGCGATCGCCTACCGGGGTTGCCTGAGGCGATCGGGTTTGGACCTCTGCGGGTCTGACCTCGCGGTCGTTGAGAAAATTGATGTCAATGCCATACATAGCTTATGCCTCCCGCAACCCTAGGCCGAGAACCGTCGCCAATCCGGGGCGCTGGGTCATCGGTACGTCGTTTTCTACCTCTAGCGATAGCGCTGAAATCGGATCAATCTGGCTGGCCGGTAAGCTGAGCCGCTGGGAGAAGAACTCATCTAGCTGACCGATTGACCCACCGGGGCCTGCCAGCAAAAGCTGGGCTACTTCCATGTCTTCTTCCTGGTTGAGGTAGAAGTCGAGCGATCGCCTCAGCTCATCAGCCAGCTCTCCTAACACTCTCAGCATCGCTGCGGTGCCCGGATTGGTGCCGCCTACCTGAGGCGCTCCAACACTGTCCATCGGAATCGCGGGTACCGTCATCCCCTGCAGCAAGTCCGTATTGCGGGAAGGGGGCAGGTTCATCGCGCGGCTGAGAGCGCTTTGAATCTGGTAGGTGCCGATGGGCACTGTCCGCGAAAAATGGGGAATGCCGTCTACCACAATTGAGATTTCGGTGCTCTCAAACTCGATATCGACGATGGCGGCGGCTTCCTGCGGCGTGAACTGCCGGAGCTGCTCGCGAATAGTGCGAATGAGGGCAAAGCTGGTGGTTTCGAGGACATTGAGGGCCAGCCCAGCCTGCTGAAAAGTTTCAACGTAGCTATCGGTAATCTCGCGGCGAATTGCCACTAGCAAAACCCTGACCTTCTCAATACCGTCTTCATCGACAAAAAAGCCAAGTTTTTGATAATCCACGTCGGCTTCTTCTCGCGGGAAAGGCAGGTAGAGACTGGCTTCCTGATTTAGCACCATCTCCCGCAGTTCCTGATCGTCTAGCTCAGCCGTTACGCGAGTCATTCCGGTGCCGGCT
>JAAHIC010000090.1 GCA_010671965.1 Leptolyngbya sp. SIO4C5 | reverse complement strand
TGCCTGCAATAATCAGGCAGCTAAATCCAATAAAGAGGGCGATCGCTCCCTGGCTGACGCTGGTATTGAAGGCGAGCAGGATAAAGCCTCCTCCATATAGGGTGAAAGCGATGGGATTTAGCAGGGTTTGTCGTAGATAAGCAATAGGACTGCTGTCTTCAAGAGATTGTTTCTCGCTCAGAAGCCACTTAAGAGTGCGAATTACCAACTCGTACAGCCCGCTAAACGCTAGCAGACCCATGCTTGCCCCGAATAGGGCTGGTGAATTTGCTAAAAAGCCAATCAGAAAAAGAACGATAAAAAAGAGCAGCGTATTTGGCATCCGCCAAAATCGTAAAAAAGAGAGGAGTGCTTTTTCCACGATGCATAGGAGCTAACAACAAATATCTTTGATGTCTTCACTCAAAATAGCCCAGATTCCAGAAAGCCAGTTTGGTAGGCGATCGCGCTGTTTAGGCCTGGGACTTGTGATACAAAGCTTAAAGTGCCGCAGTTCCGCCAGAATTTCGGCTTCACAATGGTAGATACAGACTCACTTTTCATCGAGGCTTCATTATCGTGGTCGCACAGGTTTCTCAGTCCACTTACGAGCAAAAAACTCAGACAATTGCCAAAGAACTTATTTCGGCGACGCGGGAAAAGCGCTCCCTTTTCGCTCAAATGCGCGACCAGATGCGCTGGGACGATCGCTTATTGGCGATCGCTATGGACAATCCCGGTTTGCGAGTACAGCTTTTCCGCTTCATTGACTGTCTGCCTGCACTCCACAGCAAGGCCGAAATTGCCCGGCATCTGCAGGAATATCTAGGCGATCCGTCGGTAGAACTGCCGGAAGCCCTCAAGGGCATTTTGAACTTTGCCAACCCGGACTCCATGCCAGGGCAGATTGCGGCGACGACTTTCTCCAAAGCCGTGGAAACCCTGGCCCACAAGTATATTGCGGGGGAAACCATTGAGCAGGTCATTAAAACCGTTGAGCGTCTGCGCAAAGACAAAATGACCTTCACGGTGGATCTGCTGGGAGAAGCGGTGATCACCGAGGCAGAAGCTCAGGACTATCTCAATGGCTACCTGACGCTAATGGAGCAGCTGACCCAGGCAGCGAAAAAGTGGTCAACGGTGCCTGCCATCGATCAGGCCGACGGGGAGACGCTGCCGCCCGTGCAGGTCTCTGTGAAGCTGACGGCCTTTTATTCCCAGTTTGATCCGCTCGATGCCGAGGGCAGTCAGGAGAAGGTCAGCGAGCAGATGCGCGCCCTGCTGCGCCGAGCTAAAGAGCTGGGGGCGGCAGTGCATTTCGACATGGAGCAGTACGTTTACAAGACGCTGACCCTAGCGACCCTGAAAAAGGTGCTGCTAGAAGACGAGTTCCGCGATCGCAGCGATATTGGCGTGACGCTGCAAGCCTATCTGCGTGACAGCTACGGCGACCTGAAAGACCTGGTGGAATGGGCCAAGGAGCGGGGGACGCCGCTGACCGTGCGGCTCGTCAAAGGAGCCTACTGGGATCAAGAAACAATCAAAGCGGTGCAGCATGACTGGCCCCAGCCCGTCTATAGCCACAAAGAATCGACTGACGCCAACTTTGAGCGCATGACCCGGCTGCTGCTGGAAAATCATGCCTCTCTCTACGCCGCCATCGGGAGTCATAACGTGCGCTCGCAAGCCTATGCAATGGCGATCGCCGAAACTCTCGATATCCCCAAGCGAGCCATCGAGCTCCAGGTGCTCTACGGCATGGCCGACAAGCTGGCGAAAGCCATGAGCGATCGCGGCTACCGGGTACGGGTCTACTCGCCCTATGGAGAGCTGATTCCCGGCATGGCCTACCTGATTCGCCGCCTGCTGGAAAATACCGCCAATAGCTCCTTCCTCAAGCAAAACCTAGAGGAGCGGCCCATCGAAGAACTGCTCAGTGCGCCTGAATTTGCTCCCATTGACCAAGACGGCCAGCGGCCCAAGGTGGCGGGGGAAACCACCAACTTTCCCAATGCCCCCGATACAGACTACGCCGCAGCTGAGGCCCGCCACGCGGCAGCAGTAGCCCTTAAGCAGGTGCGGATGCAGCTCGGCCAAACCTATCTGCCGCTGGTCAACGGCGAATTTGTGGAAACTGAAACGCAGGTCGAGTCGGTAAATCCCTCCCAGCCCAGCGAGATTATTGGCAAGATTGGCTTGCTGAGTCAGGCCCAGGCAGACGAGGCGATCGCCGCTGCCAAAGCCGCTTTCCCCCAGTGGCAGGCAACCCCGGCGACGGAACGAGCCGCTATTCTGCGCCGCGCTGGTGACATTATGGAGCGCCGCCGCGATGAGCTGTCTACCTGGGTGATGCTGGAGGTGGGTAAGGCGCTGAAGCAGGCCGATGCCGAAGTGTCTGAAGCCATCGACTTTTGCCGCTACTATGCCGACGAAATGGAGCGGCTCGACCGGGGCTATGACTATGACCTGGCCGGGGAAACTAACTACTACCGCTACTTTCCGCGCGGCATTGCTGTGGTCATCTCTCCCTGGAACTTTCCGATTGCGATCGCCACGGGTATGACTGTGGCGGCCCTGGTGACGGGTAACTGTACCCTGCTTAAGCCAGCGGAGACCTCTGCCGTCATCGCCGCTAAGATTGGCGAAATTCTCACCGAAGCAGGCCTGCCCAAAGGCGTCTTTCAATATGTGCCCGCTAGAGGCTCCACGGTGGGGGCGCACTTAGTGCAGCACCCAGACGTACACCTGATTGCCTTTACCGGCTCGCGGGAAGTGGGCTGCCAAATCTACGCCACGGCGGCCCAGCTTCAGCCGGGTCAAAAGCATCTCAAGCGGGTGATTGCCGAGATGGGGGGCAAAAACGCCATCATCGTAGACGAAAGCGCTGATCTGGATCAGGCGGTTCAAGGCGTGGTGCAGTCGGCCTTTGGCTATAGCGGCCAGAAGTGCTCGGCCTGCTCGCGGGTAATTGTGCTAGCGCCGATTTACGACACCTTCGTCAAGCGGCTGGTAGAAGCGACGCGATCGCTCAACATTGGCCCCGCCGAAGATCCCAGCACCGTGGTTGGCCCGGTGATTGACGCCAAGGCCCAAGAGCGGATTCGTGAGTATATTCAAACCGGCAAAGCTCAGTCTGAAGTGGTCTTAGAGATGCCGGTGCCTGAAACCGGATATTTCGTCAGTCCCACTATCTTCACCGGCGTCTCTCCCGACCACACCATCGCCCAAGAAGAAATCTTTGGCCCGGTGCTAGCCGTCATCCGCGCTGAGGGCTTTGACGAAGCACTGGCGATCGCCAACGGCACTGACTATGGCCTCACCGGCGGGCTTTACTCTAGAACGCCCTCTCATATTGAGCGATCGCAGCGAGAATTTGCCGTCGGTAACCTCTATATCAACCGCAACATCACCGGGGCAATTGTCGCCCGCCAGCCCTTTGGCGGCTTCAAGATGTCCGGTGTCGGCTCCAAGGCGGGTGGGCCAGACTATCTGCTGCAGTTCCTAGAGCCAAGAGTAGTGACGGAAAACATTCAGCGGCAGGGCTTTGCCCCCATTGCCGGCATGGAGTAGCCCTTTCTCAGCTGCGCCTATAGCCTTGGCATACAGTCTGCTGACGTAGCCGTATCAGGCTGGTTGAGCACAGTCCCAGCCAGCCGTGACTGCTACCCACTGCCCTTTTCACTTCGCAACAAAAAGCAACAAAAGTCTGTAGCTTTCAAAGAAATATAAACATGTTAAGCAAAGATTAAGTATTTTCCCCGATGATACTGATCAAACCCCGCTTGGTCTATAGCGGTTGCGCCGGGGTATCTACTTTGAAAAGGGAGTATTGGTCATGGAAATTGCTTGGGGAAGTCTCGATCGCCCGCTGTCTAGCTCGTTCAATCAACTCCACTCCTTTTCCAAAGCCTGGGCCAAACGCTATATACAGCAGGTCAAAGATAATACTGGACACTCCCCTAAATATGTAGTCACCGAAAATGACGCTCGGCAGGCGATCGCAGACTATCTCAATCAGGAGCTGCGAACCGTCAGTGCCCAAGCCTGGACGCAGACTGAGGCGCTCTTGTCTAAAGAGGTGGTGCGCCATCAAATTAAAGGGGAGCTGATTGATCCCTGGGCCATTGCCAAAGATGTTTACGTTATCTACGAAAAGGCTTTTGCCGCCTACGCCAACGGCACAGCCCCTGAGCGCTTTGCCACCGATCTAGCCCCTGAACTGGGTCTGATTCGGGCCAAATATACGCTGGTCGATCCCAGAGTAATTGGCTTTGTTAGTATGCAGTTTCACTACACAGGCCAACTGCTGCTCCAACTGATTGCTGTTGAACGTCAGGACGTGCTGCGGCTCTACTTCAAGGCCATTGACGATCACCTCTATATGCCGCTGCAGCGGGCTTACAGCGCTGCCGCTAGCCACCCCATGAGTTCTCCGGTGCTGAAAGTGGTACAAATTTTGCTGCCCCACAGCAGCGCGATCGCCCAGAAAGTCGTCAATCAGATTATGCAGGCCAATCCTCACCATCGCTGCTATAGCGGGCCGCTGAGCAATCCCACTGTACGCACTTCTAGCCTGCGGGATGCTGAGATGTTTCAAACCTATCTGTGGGTCTGCCTGCTGGAAAATAATGTCAGCGCTGTGCAGCAAGAACTCTTTCCCTTGTGCGTCATGCTCTATCCAACACTGAATGTCCGCTGGGGCTTGGTCAGGCAAATGCTGGTGCTGCTAGAGAAGCACTTTGGTATCCTGCTGGATGAAGCGCAAATGGCCCTGCTCAAACCTTATCTCAGCGCCACTAACGCCATGTTCGCAGCCGACGTGTTTGAGGAAGCGGCCTAATACAGGCTAGCCGCTTCCAATCGTGATCACTTGAGGCTTGAGTACGGCTGCAACGCCCGGATCATGGGAGGTAAAAATTAGCGCGCCGCCTTGGGCAGTAAAGCTCTGCAACGTCTGTAGCATTAGCGCTAAAGAACTGGCATCCTGCCCCACCATAATTTCGTCTAGCAGACAGATCTGCGGCTGGCGGGCTAAAACAGCGCCCAATGCTAAACGTCGCTTTTGACCCTGGGAAAGCGCCTGGGGATGCTTTTCAGCGCAGTGGGCTAAATTGAGCTGATGCAGCAGGATTTTGGCTGTCTCATCCGCAACTCCCGGCTGTTTTAGCTCTAGCCAGACGCTTTCGGCAAAGAGCTGATGGTTGGGATTTTGCAGCACAAAACCGACAGTTTGAGCAATTTGGACGACGCTCTGCCGCGTCGCGGCTTGTCCCAAAATCGTTAAGCGCCCGGTTGCTGGCTTTAGCAGGCCGCAAAGCAGCTTCAGCAGCGTGGTTTTGCCGCAGCCGTTCTGGCCTTTAAGCAAGACAACCTCGCCAGCGCTGACCTGTAAGTCAGGAAAAGCCGGATAGCCGCCCCAGCTCAGGCTGCAAGTTGTCAACAAAGCCTTTGAGATTTGGGACGGAGGCGGAACGGGGGTAGGGGCCGTAAAGCCCTCCTGGGGAGAGACAAGTAGATGATCGAGCTGACAGGGAGCGATCGCTCCCGCCTCAATCCGATAGGCGCGATCGCACAGAGGTTTTAGCAATTCTAGGCGGTGCTCGATCACCAAGATACTCTGTCCGCGATCGCGGCACTGCTGCAAAAGTTCCAGCAGCAGCTCGGTTCCTGCCGCGTCCAAATAGGCAAAAGGTTCGTCTAGCAGCAGTAAAGTCTGATTCTGCACAAGCTGGCAGGCCGCCAGTAATCGCTGCTTTTGCCCGGCTGAAAGCTGGTGGATGGGCCAGGTTTGCTGGTGGCTTAGGTTGAATTTCTCTAAAGCAGTCTGAGCTAGGGTTTGAATTTGGCCGGGAGGCAGGTTCCAGTTTTCTAGCCCAAAAATCACCTCGTCTCCAACTCGATCGGTAAAGAGCTGAGTTTCTACATTTTGCAGCAGGATACCCATAAACTGCGATCGCTGCCGAATTGACCAGAGGTTAATATCTTGCTGCCGATACAGCACCTTGCCTGTCAGCCGCCCGCCCGTATGTTCCGGTGCGATTCCCGTGAGGCAGTTCAGCAGCGTGCTTTTACCGCTGCCTGTCGCCCCCGCCAGCACCACCAGTTCCCCCGCTGCCAGGTTCAGATTCACCGATCGCAGCGTTGGCTGCTGCTGGCCTATGTGGGTAAAGCTCAGATCGACCACCTCTAACAGCGGCACATCATCTCTAGGAAAACTGTGCCTCATCCGCATCAGCCTCCCCATTCTGCATAGCCAATCAGGCTCACCCAGGCGATCGCCCCCAGACAAAAAGCTGTATCTAGCCAGCGCCAGCGTAGCGGTTGGCTGTTGCTGCGCGGATCTGTAGGCGAATAACCCCGCGTTTGCAGGCCAATCGTCACCTCATCGGCATAGGCCACCATTTGAAAAATCAGCGGCACTATCAGCCCGGCAAACCACTGGTCGGGACGGCGACTGAGGTTGAGGCCCCGCAGCTGGTTGGCCTGCCAAATTCGCTGGAGTTCCTGCTGCATCAGGGGCAAAAATCGCCAGATCAGCATGAGGCTGAGGGTGATAAAGCTGGGCAAACGGGCAACCTGCAGCGATCGCAGCAGATCTATTGGCGGCGTGGTCAGCGTCAATACCGGAGCAGGCAATAGCAGGGACAGCAAACGCAGCGTACTCAGCAGCGCTTGCGGCCAGTCTCTAGCTAAGAACGCCGCTGACAGGGTGAAAATTAGCAGCACCGTCAGGCTATAAAGCAGTAGCAGCAATGGGACTCTCACCTGAGATAGCAGTAGCAGCATCCCCCCCACCAGAATCAACAGCGCTGCTATCTGATTGAGAACCAGCGCCAAAGCAATCAGGACAAAGGAAAGACCTATTTTGAGGAAGGGATTGATTCGCGTCAGCCCTGTCTGGTGCGACTGCAATGATCGCTTAGAGGTCAGCATCCAGCTTGCCCGCCCGCTTGAGCTGTCGCACCACAGATTCACCTAGCCACCAGCCAATAGAGCCTGTGATGCCAGCGGCGATTGCCAGTACTCCAATTAGCCAGGGCCGGGTGAGCAGCTCGGCAAACTCACCCCCTAGCATCAGAGCGGCACTGGTCAGGCCAATCACCACGGCGCTGACAAAAAAGGTGACATTGCCCAAGAGCCGATTACGCTTGACCCGGTAGTTACCCCGCAGAAACACAACGGCTTCTGCGAGTAACGCTGTCAAAGCTAAATAGAGCGTAATCGCGGGAGAAAGGGGCAGCAGCAAAACGGCCAGCGGCAAAATCATCAGCAAAATAGTACCTCGCCGCTGTAGCCGCGCCATTCCCAGCGTCAAAAAGATCCCGCCGAGGGGGGCCCAAGCCACTAAATCTAAAAACGGGGGCACCAATGGCCCCACCACAAAGACCGAAACCACCATGCCAATGGTCATAAAGGCAGCAAAGACGTAATCCCTAAGACTCCAATCGATTCTCATCTCACTTTTGGCTACTCAGTCACTTTGCCTCTATCGTGCTACGGCAAGTAGAGCCATTGCACAGTTAGTTCAGCTTTCGTAGCAGTGTCCCTGTCATGCCAGGCTACTCTAGCCGTATTTGAATTGTCTGCACGCCAGCTTCAGCCTTGACCTCAATTATTTGGGGCTGAGCGGGTTTAGGAATAACGCTAATGTTGCCGTTATTTTCTAAATGGGCCAGAGCGACTTGGTCTGGCTGCGTCAAAGCGCCGTTAGAACGCAACGCCGCTTCTAAATCTTGGTTACTGATGTGGCTGCGGCGCATGTTCTGTCGGATCACCTCACCGCCTTGAATTAAAGGCCGCGTTTTACCCTTGATCAAACGCTCTAAGGGGCCGAAGCGAAAGCTAAGCATCGCCGCCAGCCAGTGCATGACCACCAAAACGCTACCGGCGATGAGGGTGCCAAAGAAGGGGGTGGCACCCGTGATAGCTCCGCTGAGGGTTGCCCCTAAAATAATGCCTAAAATCATGTCAAAGGCCGCGTGAGAGCTAATCACCCGGCGATCGCCAATAAACCGCATCATTGCCAAGGCTGTCAGATAGACAATAGCGGCCCGAAGCGCCATTTGCCAAAAGGTCAGACTTGTTGCCTCAAGCCCTAGAAGATAGCTGCAAACAGAGTGGAGGCTATCAATCATAGGGCTAGGTTAGCAACAGCTATCAGTGGGCAAGACTTGATTTTACAAAAAAGCAGCCTAAGACGCTAATAGGGACACGGCATTGCCATGTCCCTACTCGTTGCAATCGGCACCTGTCGCTAGCTGGTCTGGGCTACTGCCTCGCGCGCCGCCGCCGCTTCATCTGGATGGATGTTGAGCCGCGTCAGGTTGATTCGACCTTTGCCATCAATGTCGCGGACTTTGACAATAACGTCATCGCCCACGGTGACTTCATCTTCCACCTTGCCGACGCGGTAGTCCGCTAGCTGAGAAATGTGAATCATGCCCTCCTGCCCTGGCAAGAATTCCACAAAAGCCCCAATTGGAATCACCCGCGTCACTTTACCAGCATAGACATCGCCCGCTTCAGGCCGGGTGGTCATGCCCTGAATAATTGCCTTTGCCTGCTCGGCCTGTCCCCCTTCAATGGAGGAAACCGTCACGGTGCCGTCATCATCAATATCAACTTTGGCCCCAGTTTGCTCCACAATGCTCTTAATCTTCTTGCCGCCAGGGCCAATCACCATGCCGATTAGCTCTGGATTGATCTTGAAGCTGATCAGGCGCGGGGCAAAGGGTGACAGCTCAACGCGAGGCTTGTCGATCGCCTCTAGCATTTTCTCCAAGATATGCGTCCGCGCAGGCTTGGCCTGGTTGATGGCTTTGGCGATGGTTTCAACCTTAAGGCCCGTAATTTTCATATCCATCTGCAGGGCGGTGATACCGCTGTCGGTACCTGCCACCTTGAAGTCCATGTCGCCTAGGAAGTCTTCAATTCCCTGAATGTCGGTGAGGATGCGGACTTCATCCCCTTCTTTAATCAGGCCCATTGCCGCGCCGCTGACGGGCTTGGTCAAGGGAACGCCTGCATCCATGAGAGACAAAGTGGAGCCGCAGACGGATCCCATTGAGGTGGAGCCGTTGGAAGATAGGACCTCAGACACGACCCGAATCACGTAGGGAAAGTCCTTTTGTTCGGGCAAGACTGGGACGAGCGCCCGCTCTGCCAGAGCACCGTGTCCCACTTCTCGCCGTCCGGGCGATCGCATGGGGCGGGTCTCGCCTACCGAGTAGGGCGGGAAGTTGTAGTGATGCAGGTAGCGCTTTTCTTCATCTGGATGCAGGTCATCCATCATCTGAGCGTCGCCGGGTGTACCCAGCGTCACCACTGACATCACCTGCGTTAACCCTCGGTTAAACAGACCGCTGCCGTGGACGCGGTTTGGTAGTAACCCAACGCGGGCTGAAATGGGACGCACTTCGTCTAGCTTGCGCCCGTCTACCCGCACACCGTCTTCTACGATCTGCTTGCGCATTAGCTCTTTGGTTAGGCTCTTAAAGGCTTTACCCAAAGCTTTTGGATTCTCACTGGCCGCTGTGCGAACGGTATCCTCTTCCGGCAGTTCTTCAATTTTGGCGGCAATTTCGTCTTTGATCACGTCCAGCTTTTCGTCCCGCTGGTGCTTATCTAGCTCAAACTGGGCTAGCACCTGCTTAATGCCTGCGGTGGCGCGATCGCGAATAAACTCGTCTAAAGTGGAATCAACTTCCGGCTCTGGCTCGGTGACAATTTCAATACCCAACTCCGCAATCAAATCTCGCTGGGCCTGAATCAGGTCTTGCACGACCTCATAGCCAAAATCGATCGCCTCGATCACGTCCTGCTCCGGTAGCTGGTTAGCCCCAGCTTCCACCATAATTACGCCATCGGGAGATCCTGCCACGATCAGGTCGAGGTCGCCCGATTCAATCTCGCTGTAGGTGGGGTTGATGATAAAATCGTCTCCGACCAGTCCTACCCGTACGGTTGCCATTGGCCCCTTGAACGGAATTTTAGCCAGCAGCACAGCCACTGAGGCCCCGGTCGCAGCTAGGACATCGGGCGGTACCTGCTCATCCATAGACAAGGTGGTCGCCACGATCTGAATGTCGTCGCGCAGCCATTGCGGAAACAGTGGCCGCATGGGGCGATCGATCAGACGGCTGGTCAGCGTGGCCCGCTCCGGTGGGCGGCCTTCACGTCGCAAATAGCCACCGGGAATGCGCCCGGCTGCATAGAGGCGTTCTTCGTAATCAACCAGTAAGGGCAAAAAATCAATCCCTTCGCGTCCTGAGGAGCGGGTCGCTGTCACTAATACCGCTGTATCGCCTGACTGTACTAGAACTGCTCCACCGGCTTGAGGCGCTAATAAACCTACTTTAAGTCGAATATCCCGTCCATCGAAGGATATTGACTTTTCAATCTCCTGCATTGAATGCTACGTCCTTATCTGCTAATATCTTTCTTCTTCTGTGGAAATCCTAGCACTA
>JAAHIC010000009.1 GCA_010671965.1 Leptolyngbya sp. SIO4C5 | reverse complement strand
TTTGTTCTTTAAGAACTCCACGCCAATCTCCATAAAAACCGGAAGGAACATTTTGTCTAAAGAATTCAATTTCTTCCGAATCAACATCACATAAGTCCTTCCTATGCCCAAATTCTGAAAGATGGACTCTCCCAAGCCTGATTATATATAGTCACTAACCGTGTTGGTACCATCCAGGAAATATTCACTCTTTCTTAGGTATTTTAATAGTGTATTTATTTTTTCGTGAGATGTGAAAGATCTAGCTTTCAAGACTTCAGAGCCCTCTACCCCAAGATTCGTTATGCCAACCCTAGCTTTAAAGGTTGAGATTTTGTCATATTTAACTGTCGAAGGAGATATTTTCTCGAAAAGTGAATCTAGTCGAGGATGATCAATAAATAGATAATCTACTAGTCCTTGCATGACACTTAGCTCAATAATAACTATTATGGGCTCTTCAGCGATGAAGCGTCTAACTATTATTAGAGGGAAAGTTTCCACCTAAGATCTCCATACGGGTAGATAGGTGGAATTACGTCCGCCTAAGACCCCCATACGAGTAAATAGGTGGAATGATTCAGTATAATCATCCCTCCGGTTTTGAGCTGAGCCTGTTTAGAGTTTATTCATCAGCTTTTTTCGGGCAGTCTACTCATGCAAGGAAAACCTCGTCCCAAGAAGCTACTCGACCGGGTTGGGGACGCTGTTCGTTTAAAGCATTATTCCTACCGCACGGAACAAACCTATGTGCAATGGATTCGCTGCTACATCTTGTTTCATGACAAGCGTCATCCCCAAGAGATGGGTGTTCCTGAAATAGAAGCCTTTCTCACCCATCCAGCGGTGCAAGAGCAGGTTGCAGCCTCTACTCAAAACCAGGCTTTTATACTCACGAGGGGGACGCGGCGTGAGAAGCCCTTTAGGTGCATAGCTTTACACCACTGTTGACGCCGATCGCCCGATATTCTAAACTCACTCATTAAGCTGTGGCGATACAATCGTTACAGCCGTTCACACAGACTCAAAAACCTAGCGCTCCCTAGAGGTGTTACGAGCACCGCCTAGAGAGCTAAAGCCCCCAAACTGGGCAGCAGTTCGGGATGGCTCTAGGGGTGATTTTACCCTTAGCCACCTTGCTTTGCGCTTCAAAGTTGCGGGGTGGCTATGTTTTTGTGCGCTGGGTGATGGGAAGTCCAGAGATTCACAGCGCCAGCGATAGAAAGTGCCTAGACGCTTTCAGCTACTCGCTGCTCGGTTTCTGGCTTCCCGCCCCAGACTCAAATTCACTCAAGGAGTAAAATTTCATGTTTCAAGAAAACCATGTCAGCGATCGCCCGTCCTGCGCGATCGCCCCGCCTGCTCATGAGACATCTGATTCAGACGATCAGGTGCGCATCCTCATGTATGGCCCCTGGCCCTGCGTGCGGCTAGAAATTCATCGATTGCACATGCTGGGCTATGCCGAAGCGATCGCCTGGAGCAAGCCCATGCCCACCGATCGCCCCGGTGAAGTCAAGGTCATCCTCACCAAGCGCTGCCGCCTCGACTAGGCAATTTCGATACTGTTCAACTGGAGCTGCTGGGCATCCCCTTTTCTGCAGCTCCGGTGCCCCATTTTTACCTGTTCCGCCCAGTAAGAAAACGGAGAGCGATCGCCCCTCCTTAGATCTGGTACGAGCACGGCAATATCATGCTCCAATAGTAGGCTATGCTTCAATCGGTAACGTATTAGAAACCCCACACCCTTGCCTAGCCCGCTTTGAGCCAATTTGCTAGCCAGCGGCGGCGCACGTCCACAAAGGAGCCACAGTTAGCACATTTCCTGATTCCCCGCACGCCAATTCGCAATAGCTGAGTGCTGTCGCAGTGGGGACACTGTCTCTGATTTCTCATAACAAAGCTTGACGGAATACTGGCTTTCACTACAGTTCTAACCAGAGAATGCCCTAAATCATTTCCAGCAGAGACACTGGCTCAAGTGTCCTACTGGCTAGCCAACAAAAAAGGGGCGCATTCTAAAGAATGCACCCCGGTATCCCAGACGACTTAAAACTTACTTGTTGGGCTGAGGCGTCATGCGCAAGTAAGGCTTGACCTCAGTAACTCCCTTGGGAAACTTTTGCTTAGCTTCTTCGGTAGGAATTGCCGGAGAAACCACCACATCTTCCCCTTCCTGCCAGTTGACCGGCGTGGCTACGCTGTAGTTATCCGTGAGCTGGAGGGAATCAATCACCCGCAGAATTTCCTGGAAATTCCGTCCGGTGCTGGGGGGATAGGTGATGGTGAGGCGGAGCTTATGCTGCGGATCGATCACGAATACCGTACGCACCGTGACCTTAGCATTGGCATTGGGGTGGATCATGCCATAGAGGTCAGAGACTTTCTTGTCAGCATCCGCAATGATCGGATAATTGACGTTGGTGCTTTGCGTCTCATTGATGTCGCTGATCCAGCCTTTGTGAGAGTCGGCATCGTCAACGCTGAGGGCAATGACCTTAGCATTACGCTTTTCAAATTCAGACTTAAGCTTGGCTACTTCGCCTAGCTCAGTGGTGCAGACAGGGGTATAGTCTGCTGGGTGAGAAAACAGCACAACCCAGCTATCACCGGCCCAGTCATAAAAATCGATTTCACCCTCAGAAGTCTGCTGGGTAAAGTTAGGGACTGTATCGCCAAGTTGAAGCGTCATATCGCTATTACCTAAATGATTTGCAAGGAGAAGACTAAAGAACAAACTCAGCCCGTTTACTAAGCTATCTTGCCATAAACCCCGGTTTTCCGGTCGGACTTTAGATGATTGTTTACAATCCTAGCTCAAAACGTTGTGCTGGCTACAGAATTCCGTATTGTAATACCCTCTATCGGAAGATTGAGCTTCTCTAAGATTTTCTTCGAGTCAGCTCGTTCTTCTGGAAGATGAAACTAGGCGATCGCTCACCTATAAAAGAATAAGGTCTTTGACTCTGACCTATATGAGTGATCAGCCCGATATTGCTGAGGCAGTCGGGGATCTGTGTCAGCGGAGACATTTCAGGCCCAGGTAGAAGTGATTTTGACCTACTACGGCGATCGCTATGGCGCTTGGGAAAATATTGGGCGCTAGCCGCTTTCCACTACGGTAGGATGGGCTAGTTTGAATCTTTGAAAGAATACTGATGGAAACGCTGCAAAAGCTAACAGGTACGGAAGATATCCTGCCGCTGACACAGTTTACGGGTAAGGACGTCAAGGTAGCCGATGTAGCGATTTGGCAGCACGTTGAGGCTACAGCACGCGGTATTTTACACCGGGCTGCTTACCGAGAAATTCGCACCCCCATTTTTGAGCAGACGGCCCTGTTTGAGCGGGGCATTGGCGAAGCGACAGACGTAGTCGGCAAGGAAATGTATACTTTCCAAGATCGCGGCGATCGCTCGGTAACGCTGCGCCCGGAAAACACCGCTGGCGTGGTCCGAGCCTACATTCAGCATAGCCTCTATGCTCAGGGGGGCGTGCAGCGGCTCTGGTATACCGGGCCGATGTTTCGCTATGAGCGCCCCCAAAAGGGACGGCAGCGGCAGTTTTCTCAGTTGGGGGTAGAGGTCTTAGGTAGCCGCGACCCCAGAGCAGATGCGGAAGTGATTGCGATCGCTACTGACATTTTGCAAGCCGTGGGCCTCAAAAATCTCAGCTTTTATCTGAATTCGGTGGGTAACCAGAGCGATCGCCAAGCCTACCGGGAAGCCCTCGTGGCCTATCTCACCCCCTTCAAAGACGACTTAGACGCTGACTCCCGCGATCGCCTCAGCCGCAATCCCCTCCGCATCCTCGACAGCAAAGATCCCAAAACTCAGGAAATTGTCCAAAGCGCTCCCAGCATCCTTGATCACCTCTGCGATGACTCCCGGCAGCACTTCGACACCGTGCAGCAGATTCTCACTGATTTAGAGATTGTTTACGAGCTCAATCCCTGTCTGGTGCGCGGCCTCGACTACTACACCCATACCGCCTTTGAAATTCAGTCGGCGGATTTAGGGGCCCAGGCCACCGTCTGCGGCGGCGGTCGCTATGACGGTTTGGTCACTGAGCTAGGTGGCCCGGATACCCCGGCAGTGGGCTGGGCTATTGGTCTAGAGCGGCTGACGCTGCTGCTGCAACAGCTTCAGGAGTCACAGCTCCCCCAACTCGATTTTTACGTGGTGTCGCGCGGGGAGCAGGCAGAACGGCAGACCTTGGCGATCGCCCAAACGCTGCGTCAGGCCGGATTCTCTGTGGAAATTGATCTCAGCGGCTCCGCTTTTGGTAAACAGTTTAAAAGGGCCGATCGCAGCGGCGCAGTGGGCTGTTTAATTTTGGGAGATAGCGAGGCTGAGAACAAAACGGTGCAGCTCAAATGGCTCAAGTCCGGCGAGCAGCAGGAACTCTCGCAGGCCGGTTTGTCTGAGGCGATCGACTCGCTGCGGCAGCAGGTGCAGGGACAGCGATAACGCTTCTACTTGCCAATACAAAAACGGCTGAAAATCTGATCGAGCATGGATTCGGTCATTTCCTCTCCCGTAATCTCGCCTAGAGCGCGAATGGCGGCTCGCAGGTCAATGGTCCAAAAGTCCAGCGGCAGGTTGTCTTGCAGCGTCTTTTGTACCTGTTCTAAAGCTGCCTGCGCCCTGGTCAGAGCAGCGGCTTGACGCTGATTGATCGCCAAGTCCCAGTCGGCAGCTATTAGTCCGCCCGCCTGCACCGCGTTCAAGATGGCCTGTTCTAAAGATTCAATGCCGTGATTTTTAGCGGCAGCGGTATAAACAGTCTGTCCGGCAATAGGCGGTAGGGTCCGCGTTTCCGGCTGGGCCAAATCGACCTTGTTGATAACCAGAATCAAAGGGCGATCGCTTACCTGCTGATACAGCAATTCGTCTTCATCTGTCCAGCCTGCCGTCGCGTCGATAGTAAGTAGTACTAAATCTGCTGACTGTGCCGCCTGCCGCGATCGCTCGACGCCGATTTTTTCCACCTGATCTAGGGCCTCCCGGATGCCTGCGGTATCCAGCACCTGCACCGGAATACCCCCCACCACAAGCTGCGATTCCACCACGTCGCGGGTCGTCCCCGGCAAATTGGTGACAATGGCGCGATCGCTGCGACTCCAAGCATTGAGCAGGCTAGACTTGCCCACATTGGGCCGCCCCACAATCGCAATCCGCAAGCCCGATCGCAGCAGTTCCCCCTGATGGGCCGTCGCCAGAATTTGCTCCACCTGTGCTGAAGTCTGAGCCAACTGCTGGGCGATCGCCGCTTCATCCAGGGGCGGCAGGTCATCGGCAAAGTCGATACGAGCTTCCACCTCGGCCAGAATGTCTAAGCAGCTCTGCCGCAGCTGACTAATGGCGTTGGCCAACTTACCCTGAATGCCCGCCAGGGCGCTCTGGGCCGCCTGGGGCGATCGCGCCCCCACCAGGTCGGCGATTCCCTCGGCCTGGGTCAAGTCCAGCCGCCCGTTGAGAAAGGCCCGCAGGGTGAACTCTCCTGGCTGAGCCAGCCGTGCCCCCGCTGCCAAACAGAGCTGCAAAACCTGCTGCACCGCCATGATGCCGCCGTGACAGTGAAACTCTATGATGTCTTCACGGGTGTAGGAGCGGGGAGCCAGCATGAGCAGCAGCAGGGCTTCGTCAATCATCTGCTGGGTTTGGGGATGGCGCACATAGCCGTAGAGAATGCGGTGGCTCTCCCAGGGCTGCTGGCCGGGGGCATGAAAGAGCGTTTGAGCGATCGCCTGAGCCTCGGCTCCCGACAGACGCACAATCCCCACGCTGCCCTGCTGGGGCACAATAGCGGTAGCGATCGCCGCAATGGTTTCTGCTTGAACAACTGATGACATTGTGATGGCTGCGGATTCTTTGAAAATAAGCGGACTTTTTGAAGAGATGGGGGATTCCTAGGGTAACGGCTGCGGATCATGCCTTGCAGTCAGCATAATAAAAGCTACAGGGATAATAAACGCGCTCACCCCACGTCATTTAAACCGTCTAACTTACTGGGCGAGCCTGTATTGCCCTTAGCGCAGTCCCGCCGGACTCCCGTTGCTTTGCCACCTAGCCCATTGCATACACTCTCTGCCCATCCTCTCCCCGCCGCGACCGTGAAGAAAAAGAAAGTCTGGCAAAGGCGTCTGAAATACTTTTATTATCGCTTTATTCGTCTCCAGGGCAGCCCTAAAGCTTTAGCGCGGGGCTTGGCCGCAGGCGTTTTTGCCGGATTGTTTCCCCTGTTTGGCTTTCAGACCATTTTAGGAATTGCCATTGCTCTTGTGATTCGCGGTAACAAGATCCTGGCGGCAGCGGGTACCTGGGTGAGCAATCCCTTTACCTACGTGCCGATCTACGCCCTGAACTTTCAGGTGGGGCGCTGGCTATTGGGCGATCGCAGCGGCGCAGTTGCCATTCCCGATGAGCAGTCTTTAGAGGCGTGGATGGCGATGGGCGCAGATATTACGCTGACTCTGTTCGTCGGCTGTGCGGTAATGGGAGCGCTGTGTGCGATCGTGGCTTACTTTGGGGGGCTGCGGCTGATTCTTTGGGGACGGCAGCGACGCTTGCAGCGTCGTCAGTAGGGAACTAAGGTTTTACTGGAGTGCTAAGGCGTGGGCCTGGGTGATACAGCTACTGGAATGGGATGTTGCTCAGGCACACTTATGCAAGCAACTGGTAGCTGCGATCGCTGAACCTAAAGCCAAAGCGCGATCGCATCATGTAGAAGTCCTTAGTTTCTTCGAGGGTTTTAGCCCCTCAACCAGCCCGGTGCAACGCCAAGGTGCATCCGAGCGAGTCAGCGACTCGCTAGAGTACTCTTGTCTAAACTAAACGGCCTGAGCAATGAAAGTGCGGTGGCGGGGACTATTCTGCACCTGCAGCGGAGTCGTGAAGCCTGATGCCTGCATGACCTGAGGCATGTCTAGGCCAAAGTATTGATCCAGATAAGGTTCAGTGCTTTTGAGCAGCGTCAGCACAAAGGCAGGCATCTTGGCGAAGACCTCGGAGTGGGGATTCATGTCCATGATGGCGAGATGTCCACCGGGACGTAGCAGTCGCCGGGCTTCTTGAATGATGGCGATCGCCGCCGTTTTGGGCAGCTCGTGAAAGACCAGGCAAGCGGAAACTAAGTCGCAGGAGGCGCTGGGGAGGGGCGTTGCTTCAGCAGCGGCATGGAGCCAATTGATAGAGGCCGACTGCTGGCGATCGCGGTACTGCGCCACTGCCAAGAAATAGGGCGACAAATCAATACCCGTAAGCTGGGCTTGCGGAAAGGTATGGCGCAGGGCAAAAGTGCTAAGGCCCACCCCACAGCCAAGATCTACAATCGCTTGAGGCGGGGCGGGTAAGTGATCGGTTAAAACATCGTGATAGCTTTGGCGCAGGCAGGTATCCCCCTGGGCACCCGCTTCTGGCCAGATACGGGCATGGACAGCGCGGGCAGCAACTTCCACTTCCATCGCCGGTGTCCAGCCGAGATTGCCTTCCTCGTAAGCATGGAAGCTGGTGACGTAGTAGTCAGGATAGGCTAAATCAGGATTTTGCAGGGCGGCAAGCTC
Source organism: Leptolyngbya sp. SIO4C5 (assembly GCA_010671965.1). Lineage (GTDB taxonomy): Bacteria > Cyanobacteriota > Cyanobacteriia > Phormidesmidales > Phormidesmidaceae > Sphaerothrix > Sphaerothrix gracilis. Next base: position 11,699 of record JAAHIC010000009.1, on the reverse strand, counting down.
GCTCTGCCAGTCAGGGGCAAAGTCGTCGGGGCGATCGCGCTGCTGCAATGCCTTGACCTCATCTCGCCAGAAGACACCGATAGATTCGGCCCGATCGATCATCATTTTCCTGGCTCTGGACTTGGCGAAATTAGCCAGCGGCTTGACGGCAAGGAGGCCATTGACGGCGCGAGAGGTAAGGCTAGGGACAACAGCAGTCATATTAAATTCGCTTTTTAAATGCAGTAGGCTTATTATTCCAAACCTTCCTCCCTTCAGCTAGTAGATAGACGCTACTCTAGGTAAAAGGTGCTGAGTCAGTGCCGCCAATGTCGGACAGGCAAAGAGTATTTCTCTATATATCCTGCTATGAATAGTCTCGGTAGGATGGGCAAAGCGAAGCGTGCCTATCATCTACAAAATTGCCTGGACAAAACATTTTATGGATATGGGCCAGACCCTTTGCTCATCCTACGGGTTAGCTCCAGATTAATCAGCGTTTTATCTCTCGTTCAGAATTCAGGTTTGCCGATGGAAAACTTCTACCTAGATACCGAAAAGCCTCAATACAAGTCTTTTGAACTGCCCGGTGCCAAGCCCCATTACAGCCCCGACAAACCCGGCAAAGTTGAGCATATTGCTTTAGATCTAGCGTTAGATATTCCGCATCAGGCTTATACAGGTACCTGCAAGATTCGGATTAACCCCATCCGTGACAACATTGAGCATCTGACGCTGGATGCAGTCAGCCTGCAAATTGACTCAGTCAAAATTGGCGGTACCAAGCAGCCCTTCGACTACGACGGTGAGCAGCTCCGGATTACGCTGAAAGAACCACCCGCGACCGGCAAACCCTTCACCCTGGCGATCGCCTATCGCAGCGAAAAGCCCCAGCGCGGCCTCTATTTTATTGGCCCAAATGACGACTATCCCGATAAGCCCGTGCAGGTATGGACCCAGGGCGAAGATGAAGATTCCCGCTTCTGGTTCCCCTGCTTCGACTATCCCGGTCAGCTTTCCACTTCAGAAATTCGGGTGCGAGTGCCTCAGGAATACGTGGCTGTTTCCAACGGCGAGCTGATTGCTACTGAAGAAGACGGCGACAGCAAAATCTACCACTGGGCGCAAAAGCAGGTCCATCCCACCTACCTCATGACTCTGGCAGTAGGTGATTTTGACGTTATCCAAGACCAGTGGCGCGACATTCCAGTCACCTACTACGTCGAGAAAGGGCGTAAGGCAGATGGCCAGCGGACAATGGGCAAAACGCCCCAGATGATTGAATTTTTTAGCCAGTTTTTTGGCTACGACTACGCCTTTCCCAAATACGCCCAGGTCTGCGTTGCTGACTTCATCTTTGGCGGCATGGAGAATACCTCCACCACCCTGCTCACCGATCGCTGCCTGATCGACGAGCGCGCCGCTGTGGATAACCGCAGTTCGGAAAGCCTAGTGGCCCACGAGCTAGCCCACCAGTGGTTTGGCGATTTGCTGGTGATCAACCACTGGTCACACGCCTGGGTGAAAGAGGGTATGGCCACCTATTCTGAGGTGCTGTGGACCGACCACGAATATGGGGCTGAAGAAGCTGCCTACTACCGCCTGGGCGAAATGCGCAGCTACCTGAGCGAAGACAAAACTCGCTATCGCCGCCCGATGGTGACCCATGTTTACCGGGAAGCGATCGAACTCTACGATCGCCACATTTATGAAAAAGGTGCTTGTGTTTACCACATGCTGCGCACTGAGCTGGGCGACACGCTGTTTCAAAAAGCGATTCATACCTTTGTGCAAGACAACGCCCACAGTACGGTAGAGACGATTGACCTGATTCGGGCGATCGAAAAAGCGACCGGGCGCAATCTACGCTTCTTATTTGACCAGTACGTTTTTCGCGGCGGCCACCCTGACTACAGCGTCAGCTATAGCTGGGACAGCGACAGCAACCTGGCAAAGCTCAGCGTGACCCAAACTCAGGCTAAAGAAGGCGATACCAGCAGCAGCAGCGGCCTATTTGGCCTGCGCCTGCCAATCGCCTTTGGCTATGTGAATGACGGCCAGGCCGAGCTGAAAACCTTCACGGTGCGGCTGCATGAGCGGGCCCAAACCTTCTACTTCCCGCTAGAAAACAAGCCCCAGTTTGTCAGCTTTGACGCCGGCAACCACTTCACCAAAACCGTCAAGCTGGAATATCCCATGGCGGAACTAAAAGCCCAGCTTCAGTTTGACCCCGATCCGCTCTCGCGGATTGCTGCTGCTGAGGCGATCGCCCAAAAAGGCGGCCTAGAGGCGGTTAATACCCTAACCGAAGCGATGCAGGCCGAAGCTTTTTGGGGGGTGCGGGTAGAGATTGCCAAGAATCTAGCCAAAATCAACCTCGATCAGGCGTTTGAGGGACTGCAAAAAAGTCTGCAAGATCGCCATCCCCGCGTTCGTCGGGCTGTCGTAGAAGCCTTGGGAGACATCAAAACTCAGGAAAGCTATAAGGCGCTGAAGGCGCTGGTTGAAGCGGGTGACGATAGCTACTATGTGGAATCTGCCGCGACCAAAGCCCTGGGCAGCGTCGGGGCGACTAGCCTCAACGGCAAGTCTAAAGAGAAGAAAGTGGTGAAGCTGCTAGAAACGGTGCTGAAAGAGCGATCGGGCTGGAACGAGGTGGTCAGATCTGGGGCGATCGCCGGACTCAGCCAGCTCAAAACTTCGGATGAAGCCCTAGAAATCATCCTCAAGTACACCGAAGCAGGTGTCCCCCAAGCCCTGCGGTTAGGTGCCATCCGGGCTTTAGGCAGCATTTCCACCAGCCAAAGCAAGCCCAATCTCAACAAAATTCTGGAGCGGCTCGAAGCCCTCTCTCGCGAGGACTTTTTCCTAACCCAGGTTTCAGTGGTGGGAGCGCTAGGCCAGATGGAAGTCTCCGGTGCCGTCAGCGTCTTGCAAGCCCTAGCCCACCAAACTCCAGACGGTCGGGTGCGGCGTCGGGCCGAAGAGGCGATCGAGAAGGTGCGTAAAGCGATCGACTCGAATCAGGCGGTGCAGACGCTGCAGAAGGAAGTCGATGAGCTAAAGCAGGTCAACCAAGAACTCAAGAGCCGACTAGAAGCGCTAGAAGCCAAAAGCAAAGCTGACTAATAGACCGCCAGAATTTGGTGGGTTGATAGCAGGCAAGTGGGGGTTCGGTGATGCCAAACCCCCAACGGAATACATTTTGCTGGTAGCGAATGGCGAGGCTATACCCGGACTTGGGCGCGGCGAACGCTGGCGATCGCCTCTACCAAACTGCGCACCACTGCCACCATTGCCACCACGTTGTCCAGCTTATTCACCGCTGAGCCAACGCCAATCCCGGCAGCGCCTGCCGCGATCGCCATAGGCGCGGTCACGTCTGATAGACCAGAGGCACACAGTACCGGCACCGAGACGGCCTGAGAAATGGCGTGAGCGGCTGCTAGGGTCGGTGCTGCTTTTTCAATTAGGCCCAGGGTGCCAGGGTGAACAGGCTGGCTGCTGGTGCCCCCCTCGGTTTGAATGATGTCGGCTCCGGCCTCAACCAGCTGTTCTGCTAAGGCCACCTGCTCGTCTAGGGGCAGAATGTGGGGTACCGTCACAGATAGCGTCATCTCAGGCAGGAGCGATCGCGTTTGTTGGGTCAGCGCCAAAACTTCAGCCGCTTCAAAACGGCGTCCTGCGGCATAAAAAGCGTCAAAGTTGCCAATTTCAACTAAATCGGCTCCGGCAGCCACGGGGGCTAAGAATTGCTCCGGCTCCACGGCAGAGACGCAGATCGGCAGCGCTGTGTGCTGCCGAGCCAGACGCACGAGTTCAGCATCGGCAGCGATATCGACAAAAGTGGCGCCGCCCTGATCAGCCGCCTGCACCACGCGGGCGACCTGCACCGGATCAAAGTTGGTCAGGCCGCTAATGATTTTCAGTGCTTGGCCTGCGGTCAGCGATCGCTGGAGATGAGGATGAAGGGTCATAGTTTCTCAGTCTTTGAGGTCTGACCTATTTTGCCATTCCAGCGAAGCATTGAAGTAGGAATGTGTCGCTTCTTTTAAGCGTCAGCCTGATAGTCTCCCGATTTACCCCCCGTTTTGCTCAGCAGCCGGATGTGCTCAATCTGCATCGACTTTTCCAGCGCTTTTGCCATGTCGTAGAGCGTCAGTGCCGCCACAGAAGCTGCCGTCAGCGCCTCCATTTCTACGCCGGTTTCGGCCTTGGTCTTAACCTCGGCCCGAATCTGATAGCCCGGTAGGGCATCATCGGCGGTGATTTGCACCTCAACTTTCTGAATTGGCAGGGCGTGGCAGAGCGGAATCAGATTGGCGGTTTGCTTAGCGGCCATAATGCCTGCTAAACGGGCTGTGCCAATCACGTCCCCTTTGGGTGCGTTACCCGACTCGATCGCTGTCAGGGTTTCCGGCTGCATTCGTAAAGCTGCCGCCGCGATCGCCCGTCGCACGGTAACTGCCTTGGCAGAGACATCCACCATGTGGGCCTGTCCCTGGGCATTCAAGTGGCTCAGCGCCGGAGATTGAGCCATCTCTGAAATTTTTTCCATGAGCGCAATTGTTTTGCCGTTTCTTGTATGTTAGGATTAAAAGCCTGACAAGGGCGTGTAGCTCAGTGGACTAGAGCACGTGGCTACGGACCACGGTGTCGGGGGTTCGAATCCCTCCTCGCCCGTTTAATTAAATGACCAATCTAGCTTTACTGCTGGTTAATGGCGTAAACGTCGCGGCCTCGGCTGAGGGAAAACTGCAAAGAGTGGCGGATGTCCTTGCTGGAAGCGGTGACAAAGATGACAAAGCCCAAGGCCGTCATGAGTGCCGATAGGCCAAATACGCCGCGATAGCCAATCGTGTCGGCCAGCGTGCCTAAAATTGGCCCAGCCAGAGCAATTCCCAGGTCAAAACCCACCATACACAGGCCGAAAATACGTCCCCGCTCGGTGGCTCCAGAGCGATCGGCCATCAGGGCGGCAATCATGGGAATCAGCATTCCAGCCGCTGTCCCCTGCACCAGTCCGCCAATCAAAAAGGTCGGTGCCCCCTGGGCTGACCACAAAATTACCATTGCCGCGCTGTAGAGCAGCAGACTCATGCTGATGAAGCGGCCCCGTCCGTAGCGATCAGAGGCGCGGCCAGCCAGCAGACGGACGCCAAAGCTGGCGATCGCCGAGGCGGTATAAATCAGCCCGACAAAGCTGAGCTCTAGCCCCACTTCCCGCACGTAAAGCGGCGTAAACGTGCTGAGAGTTCCAAAAGCTAACCCCACCAGAAAGAGAATGATCGCCGGAATCCGAATCCGTGGCGTCAGCAACAGTCGCCAAAAGAGCTGATCGGGCTGATTTTTAAGCACTTCTGGATCCGGCTCATAGGACTCGCGCACTCGGCTAGACAGCGCTAGCCCCACCAGCCCTAAGCCACCCATCACGGCAAACGCTACCGTAAACCCGGCCCAGTCCAGCAGATAGCTGCCCAAGGCTGGCCCTAGCGCCATCCCTAAGGGATTTACCAGGCTCATATAGCCAATCAGCTCACCCCGATTAGCAGGCGGAGCAATATCCACAATCAAAGCGCTGTAAGCCGTAACGTAGGCCGCAATGCTAATTCCGTGAAAGGCTCGAAACAGCCCCATAAGCGCTAACCGTCCGTCTAGCACCACGGCTCCTAGTGGCAGCCCAAAAGCCGGAAGCTGATCTACCAGCATGTAGCAGAAGGGTGCTCCGGCGATCGCAAACAGCCCGGTCAGCAGTACCAGTTTGCGTCCCCGCTCGTCGGCCAGGCGAGATAAAGTTGGTCTAGCCACCAGCAGGCCAATGGCGAAAGAGGCCATAACGAAGCCAATTTCCTGTCCGGTAGCGCCGAGAGATTCAATGTATAGGGGCAGGACGGGCAATAGCCCAGCCAATCCAGCCCAAAAGCATAGGCCAGAGGCAAACAAAAAGCTTAAATTCGATCGCAGCGCCGGACTAAAGGTGGAAAAAAGCTTCAAAACGTTCTCCTAAGGGCACAGGTAGATACTCGCAGATACTAAATGTTAACAATTGTTAAAGCGAATGCCATGCATCTAGAGGCGGTAATTGATCCCAGTGGCTTTTATCGCTATTCGCTGAGTCGCACCTGGGACGCGAGCAAACCCCGCCTAGCCTTCATCATGCTCAACCCCAGTCGTGCCGATCACCAGCGCAACGACCCTACAATTCGTCGCTGCCTCAGCCTAGCGCAAGGCTGGGGCTACGGTTCGCTAGAGGTGGTCAACCTGTTTGCCTTTCGCACGGCTCATCCAAAGCTGCTCAAGCGGGCGATCGCTCCCGTTGGCCCCGAAAATGACGACCATATCCGAGTGGCAGTGCAACGATCGGAGAAAACGGTTTTGGCCTGGGGAAATTGGGGAAGCTGGCAGGGACGCGATCGGGCAGTTTTAGAACTGTTGCCAGTAGAGAAGGAGAAGCTTTGCTGTTTGGGACTGAATAAAACCGGACAGCCGAGACATCCACTGTATATGTCGGCTAATATTAAGTTAAGGAAATGGTGAGTAGTCCAGACTAACAGGTTATTCTTCTGAGTAAGCTATTACATAATCTAAATTGAAATGACATTTACAAAATATTTTTTAATATTCTCGAAATAAAAATAGCTTTCTAGACTTCTTAGCTATCAGGCATTCAAGAGAAGAAAATTTAAGAGTTGGAGCAGGCTACAGCCAAAGGCTATCTACAACTCTTACGTATATAACGACTTCAACTGACGTAAAACTGTCTTTAAAATTAGGCGATTGTTCTTTAGTCTTACAGATGAGCGGCAGCAACCTAGTAAAAGTTCTATTTTTAGCGTCTAATCCTATTGATGCTGTTCGATTACGTCTAGGACAGGAACTCAGGGATATTCGTGAAAAGCTTCAGTTGGCAAAGCAGAGGGAGAAATTTGTTCTAGAATCTCGTGAGGCTGTTCGCCCAGGAGACATTACTCAAGCAATTTTCGATTTTGAGCCACATATAATTCATTTCTCGGGGCACGGTACACGTGAAGGCAAGCTTTGTTTTGAGGACATAAGTGGTAAGTCGAAAAGTATTCAGCCTGAGGCACTCGCAGCCTTATTTGAGATGGAAGCTGACCGAGTTCAATGCGTTATCTTAAATGCTTGTTATTCTGAAGTTCAAGCGGAGGCTATTGCCAGGCACATTCCTTACGTTATAGGTATGGGTCGAGAGATAGGAGATGAAGCCGCCATCATCTTTTCTGTTGGTTTTTATAAAGCATTAGGAGCAAATCGTACTGTGGAACAAGCTTATAAAGCTGGGTGTGTAGAAATTAGGCTAGAGGGTATTCAGGAGTATCTAACTCCTGTGCTTCAAGTAAAAAAAAATGTGCAAATTCCAAATCAGTCAGGTATGCGTTAGTTCTAACAGCCACAATCAGCGAAATCGACAGACCAATAGCGGAGGCTATTGTTGATCAANGAAAATCTACTGACTTTGAATTTCACTCTTCACCTCCCCTGCTAATCTAGCCCCTAGCATCAAATCCACCTCATCCAGCGCCAACCTCACTACCCGCAGCGCCTGCGCTTTGTTCTCCACCAGCCCTAGCATCAACGCAATTGGCTCCGTCCACTTTAAATAGTTGAGATATTCCCGCTTCAGCACCGCATCACTCAGCTCTGGTAATCGCCGCAGCAACGCCTCCGCCGCATAATATTCCTGAATCATTTGATGACGAAACTCAATATGCTCCTCCAAGTTCGGCTGAATTACAGGCTGAATCAGGTGATAATCTAGAAGCTCTTTAAGCCACTTCTCTGCATACTCTCTAGCGTTAGCTCGTCCTTCCTCCTGCAAATATTCCGTCAGTAGATTTTCTGCTTCTTCCCTAGACATCGACAGTCGAAAATCTGTCGGTTCTTGACCATGCATGAGAGCAAAAGCGAGATGACGCAGCAGTTTAGGCCACTGCTCTTTAGCCTCAGCGGGAGCGTCAGTTTGAATATCGTTGTCGTAGAGCTGAGTAAATTCCCGAAAAGCCAACCCTAGATTGGCTGGAACCTGACCATTGTTAGCAAAGACTCGGCAGAGCATCCATAGTAATAAAGGCGTTTCCGCAAACTTCCGCAGTTGATCACCCTTAAGCTGCTGAAATAGCTGCTTTCCCTCTTCTCCCAAATATCCCTCCACAAACTCCTGCATTTGCGACTCAGTTAGAGGCAGCATCTTCAAAGTCTTTTTGATATCAAACGTGCCACCTACGCTCAAATCTCGTGTAGACACGATCATTGGCGTAGTATTGCGATGCCTGTCTCGAAAGTTTGCAGCTTCGGTTGTGAATTTTTCCGGCAACTCGTTTCGGCCGTCCAGTAGCAGTAGAAATCTACCTTGCTGTAACAGATAGCTAACATCCTCAATATCAAGAGGGCACTGATGGCGAACGAGGAAATCTTGAATAAGTGCTTCGATACTTGAAGTGCAACGACGTAGCCTGACTAAAACTGGAATCTTGGCATCTGAATTTTTCAGAGCATTATTGGCTTCTTCCCACAACAAGTATTCCAGGGAACTTGTTTTACCTGAGCCAGGTTTACCAATCAGCAAGACATGCTCAGGCGCATAGTGCCGCAAACCCGCCAACACATCCCACTGCTCGATCTGTTCTTCTTGGTTTGACTGTCCTACAGCTTCGCTTTCTTGTTGATTCTGAGCTGGTTTTATCCTTGCGACTCTCAGCTTCAATAGACGTGAAAACTTGGGTTGAAGAGGTTCTCTTTTGCCTTCAACCATAATTGGTGTATAGACCTCTTGCCACTCTCGGTAGTCTTCATCATTGAGAATCGATCGCAAATAATTGCCAAAATCAACCGGCTCCTGTGCTGGCCACATTCCCTGCTGAAGCTCCGCCACGATCGCCCGTATCGCCTCATTATTAATAGAGACATAGGTGCGATCGCCAACTTGAATATCCTGACCCTGACCAACACTAACGTTGTACTTGCCAGACTGCAGCACCGACTGCGCCTCACCCGCCCGCAGCGCCTGCCGTAGCAAATCTAGATCTGCCTGAGAATGGGCATTCGCCGCAATCCGTTCAATAATCTCTAACAGGCGATCGCGTGTGGACATCGATTCGTAGTCGCCAAAATCTTTCGCTGCCTCAGTTATAGCCTGCCAGCCAAGTCACCTTCCAGTCTGCCCAGCGGATATCTTTACCTGCCAAAGGCTATAATCAACCTCTACAATTTGGGGAGAGCTTGACTTCGTCACAGCCACCCCGCCGACCCCGACTTCTACGACCTTATGGTGACCTCCACTTCCCTATCCCAGGCTGAACTTGAAACCGCCGTTGAACAGCGGCGCAACTTCGCCATCATCTCCCACCCCGACGCCGGTAAAACCACCCTCACCGAAAAGCTCCTACTCTACGGCGGAGCCATTCACGAAGCCGGAGCCGTCAAAGCCCGCCGCGCCCAGCGTCACGCCACCTCAGACTGGATGGAAATGGAACAGCAGCGGGGTATCTCCATCACCTCCACCGTTCTCCAGTTCGACTATCAGGGCTGCCAGGTCAACTTGCTAGACACCCCCGGTCACCAAGACTTTAGCGAAGACACCTACCGCACCCTCGCCGCCGCCGACAACGCCGTTATGCTGGAAGACTCGGCTAAAGGCTTAGAGCCCCAGACCCGCAAGCTGTTTGAAGTCTGCCGCATGCGATCGCTGCCCATCTTCACCTTCTTCAACAAGATGGATCGGCCCGGACGCGAACCGCTGGAGCTGATGGACGAGATTGAGCAAGAGCTAGGGCTGCAAACCTACGCCGTCAACTGGCCGATTGGGGCGGGCGATCGCTTTCGCGGTGTCTTCGATCGGCGCAAGCGCCAGTTTCACCTGTTTGAGCGGACGGCTCACGGCAGCCGCGAGGCCAAAGATACGGTGCTGGATCTGAGCGATCCGCGCATTGAAGAAGTGCTAGAGCAGGACCTCTACTACCAGTTCAAAGAAGAACTGGAGATGATTGAGGAGCTAGGCCCGCAGCTCGACCTGGAGAAAATCCACGCCGGCCAGATGACCCCCGTTTTCTTCGGCAGCGCCATGACCAACTTTGGCGTCCATCTGTTCTTAGAAGCCTTCATGGACTATGCCCTGCGGCCCAGCCCCCGCAACAGCAGCGAAGGGGAAATTCCGCCGACGCACGAAGACTTTTCCGGCTTTGTCTTCAAGCTGCAGGCCAATATGGATCCGAAACACCGCGATCGCGTCGCCTTTATTCGGGTTTGTTCGGGCAAGTTTGAAAAAGACATGGTGGTGAACCATGCGCGGCTAGATAAAACCGTGCGCCTGTCTCACCCGCAAAAGCTGTTTGCCCAAGGGCGGCAGTCCCTGGAAGAAGCCTATCCCGGTGACGTGATCGGCCTCAATAACCCCGGCGTCTTTGCCATTGGCGATACGATTTATCAGGGCAAGCGCCTAGAGTATGACGGTATTCCCTGCTTCTCACCAGAGCTGTTTGCCTACCTAAAGAATCCCAACCCCTCCAAGTTCAAGCAGTTTCGCAAGGGCGTGACTGAGCTGCGGGAAGAGGGGGCGGTGCAGATTATGTATTCAGCCGATGAGGCCAAGCGCGATCCGATTCTGGCGGCGGTGGGTCAGCTCCAGTTTGAGGTGGTGCAGTTCCGGCTGAAGAATGAGTACAACGTGGAGACGCTGCTGGAGCCGCTGGGCTTCAGTCTGGCTCGTTGGGTAGACGGCGGCTGGGAAGCGCTGGAAAAAGTGGGTCGTCTGTTCAACACGGCGACGGTGAAAGATAGCTGGGGTCGCCCGGTGCTACTGTTCCGCAATGAGTGGAACTGTCAGCAGGTAGAAGGGGAGCACCCGGAGCTGAAGCTGAGCAGAACTGCTCCTGTAGTAGCCGGACAGCAGCCAGAAGAGATCTAGCTGTTTAGCGGCTAAAAGCGGCAAGGCTAAAAAGCATCAGCGATCGCCAGTAGATCCGCGCATCGTCTCAGGTGGCTTATCCAGGCCGCGCTGCGATCGCTGATGCCGCTTAGAAATCTTGATGAAAGCGTAACGGCAGCTATGCCGTCGCTTGGCGACTCAATCAATCGTCAAGGCTTGCCTTGGAAGCTCAAACGACTCTATCGCAAAACTCAGCTAAAGAACGGAGAGGGAGGGATTCGAACCCTCGGTACGGTCTTAACCGTACAACAGATTAGCAATCTGCCGCTTTCGACCACTCAGCCACCTCTCCAAGTGACTCGATGAATAATCATAGCAGATTTTTTGCCGTAGATTGCAGAGCTGATGCCCCAAAAAGCTTTTTGAATAAGAAATTAGAAAATGTTCGTGTAAGAACGCCGAGATTTCTAATAGTCAAGCTAGAATTTGCGGAAAACAGTCAGTGTTTTTGCTGAGACTAGGGGCGATCGCCGCATTGCCTCTTTCGTCTTGTTCCACTATCTGCACCGTGCATCTACTACTCTCATGCCCAACTATCCCTTTGCCTCTCTCTGGGTCAGCGTTTTGGCTGGCAGCGCGATCGCAGCGCTTAGTCCTCTTCCCAGCCAAGCTCAAGTTATACTGCCTGACCAAACCTTAACAAACCCAAGTATTTTGGACCGTCCAAGCGGCAATGTTACAGTCACTGGTGGACAACTTGTTGGCACAGATACTCGTCTACACAGTTTTGAGAATTTTTCTATTACTAACGATGTAGATTCTGTACGCTTTTTGA